>NZ_JAWLFS010000194.1:0-5843 GCF_041685465.1 Rhodosalinus sp.
TCGCACAGGCGATCGTCGTCCCGGCACAGTCGATCCGGTGCGTCTCGAATCCCGGGATCATCGGCGCGTCAGCGCGTCGAGGATGCGCACCCAGCTGCGCGCGCCCTTGTGGAAGCTCTCGAGGTCGTACTTCTCGTTCGGCGAGTGGATCGCGTCGTCGTCGCGCCCGAATCCGATCAGCATGGGTTCGGTGCCGAGGATGGTCTGGAAATACCCCGCCACCGGGATCGAGCCGCCGACGCCCGCGAAGACCGCGGGCGTCGCCCATTCCTCGGACAGCGCGGCGCGCGCGGCCTCGAACTCGGGGCGGGCGACGTCCATGCGCGTCGCCGGCGCGCCGTCGCCCATCGGGAACTCGGCGGTGACGTCCGGCGGCAGGCGGCGCTCGACATGATCGACGAAGGCGCGGTGGATGGCCGCCGGGTCCTGATCGCCGACGAGGCGGAAGCTGATCTTCGCGCGGGCCTCGGCCGGCAGCACCGTCTTGAAGCCCGCGCCGGTGTAGCCGCCCTCGATCCCGTTGACCTCGGCCGTGGGCCGCGCCCAGAGGCGTTCGAGCGCGGTGCGGTCCTGTTCGCCCGCGCCCTGCGAGAGGCCGACGCGGCCGAGGAAACCCGCCGCGTCGAAGGCGAGCGCGTCCCATTGCGCGCGCACCTCCGGCGGCGTCTCGGCCACGCCGTCGTAGAAGCCCGCGAGCGTCACCCGGCCGGTTTCGTCGTGGAGATCGGCCAGAATGCCGGAGAGGACGTGGATCGGGTTGACCGCGAGCCCGCCGTAGAGGCCGGAGTGCAGATCGCGCGCGGCGCCGCGCAGGACCACCTCCTCGCGCAGCATGCCGCGCAGCTGCGTGACGATCGAGGGCGTCGCGCGGTCGTACATGCCGGTGTCGCAGACAAGGGCGAGATCGGCGGCGAGCTCCGCCCGGCTCGCTTCGAGGAAGGGCACGAGGGAGGGCGAGCCCGATTCCTCCTCTCCCTCGAAGAAGAAGGTGATCCGGCAGGGCAGCGCGCCGTGCTCGGCGATCCAGGCGCGGCAGGCCTCCACGAAGGTCATCAGCTGGCCCTTGTCGTCGGCGGCGCCGCGGCCGCGGATCACCTCGCCGGCGTCGGTCTCTTCGACCGCCGGGTCGAAGGGGTCGCGGTGCCAGAGCTCGAGCGGATCGGCCGGCTGCACGTCGTAATGTCCGTAGAAGAGGAGATGGGGTGCGCCCTCGCCGATGTGGCCGACGACCATCGGGTGGCCGGGGGTGGCGCGCTTTTCGGCCACCGCGCCGAGGCTCGCGAGGTCGGCGACGAGCCAGTCTGCGGCGCGGTCGCAGTCGGCCGCGAAGGCCGGGTCGGTGGAGATCGACGGGATCGCCAGAAAGGTCATCAACCGCTCCAGTGCCTGCGGCAGATCGGCGTCGAGACGGGCGAGCACGGGGTCGGCGGACATGGGGGCTCCTTCGGTGTCGGGCGGCGCGACGGTAGCAGAGGGACCGGGGGTGTCCAGCCGCGCCGTTTTGACCCAGATCAAGGAGCCCGGCGCGGCAAACTGTAGCCTGTTGCCACGGGCGTTGCCCAATTATATCCACCTGACCGGGCGGGGCGAGGGCCTTGCCCAGATGCGACCGGGAGACGCCGACGTGGACTACACCGCCAAGCTCGACCAAGCGATCCAGCGCCTGCACGACGAAGGCCGCTACCGCACCTTCATCGACATCGAGCGCAAGCGTGGGGCCTATCCGCACGCCACCTGGCGGCGCGGCGACGGCGAGGAGCGGCCGATCACCGTCTGGTGCGGCAACGACTACCTCGGAATGGGCCAGCATCCCGCGGTGCTCGCGGCGATGCACGAGGCGATCGAGACGGCGGGCGCGGGGTCGGGGGGCACGCGCAACATCTCCGGCACCACGATCCATCACAAGCGTCTCGAGGCGGAGCTCGCCGACCTGCACGGCAAGGAATCGGCGCTTCTCTTCACCTCTGCCTACATCGCCAACGATGCGACGCTCTCGACGCTGCCGAAGCTCTTCCCGGGCCTCATCATCTACTCGGACGCGCTCAACCACGCCTCGATGATCGAGGGGGTGCGCCGCAACGGGGGCGCCAAGCGCATCTTCCGGCACAACGACGTGGAGCACCTGCGCGAGCTTCTGGCCGCCGACGACCCGGCGGCGCCGAAGCTGATCGCCTTCGAATCGGTTTACTCGATGGACGGCGACTTCGGTCCGGTCGAGGCGATCTGCGATCTCGCCGACGAGTTCGGCGCGCTCACCTATATCGACGAGGTGCACGCGGTCGGCATGTACGGCCCCCGTGGCGCCGGCGTGGCCGAGCGCGACCGGCTGATGCACCGCATCGACATCATCAACGGCACGCTCGCCAAGGCCTACGGCGTGATGGGCGGCTACATCGCGGCCAGCCACAAGATGTGCGACGCGATCCGGTCCTACGCGCCGGGCTTCATCTTCACCACCTCGCTGCCGCCCGCGGTGGCGGCAGGCGCCGCGGCCTCGGTGAAGCACCTGAAGACCGATCAGGCGCGACGCGACCAGCACCAGACGCAGGCGCGCATCCTCAAGACCCGGCTCAAGGGGCTCGGCCTGCCGATCATCGATCACGGCAGCCACATCGTGCCGGTGATCGTGGGCGACCCGGTGCACACCAAGATGATCTCGGACATGCTGCTCGAGAATTACGGCATCTACTGCCAGCCGATCAATTTCCCCACCGTGCCGCGCGGGACGGAACGCCTGCGCTTCACGCCGTCGCCCGTGCACGGCCCGGACGAGATGGACCGGCTTGTCGGCGCAATGGACGATCTCTGGTCGCACTGCGCGCTGAATCGCGCCGAGGCGTCGGCCTGATCGCGTGACCGCTGACGCCCCTCGCCGTCTGTGCTAGCCTCCGTTATCAAAAGAACGCGAGGCGAATCGCGTCGGTGGCAGGCGGCACTTGGGGATAGGCGGCAGGGATGATCGGGCGGAGGATACCGCGGACTCAGCGTGAACCCGAGGTCAAGCCGCAGGGGTTCGACGATTTCGACCTGCGTCTCGGGGACCTGATGCGCGGCGAACGCGCGACGATGGGCAAATCGCTCCTCGACGTGCAGCGCGAATTGCGCATCAAGGCGAGCTACATCGCCGCAATCGAGAACTGCGATCCCTCCGCCTTCGACACGCCGGGGTTCATCGCGGGATACGTGCGCTCCTACGCGCGCTATCTCAACATGGACCCTGACCGCACGTTCGAGGCCTTCTGCGCCGAAAGCGGTTTCACGCCGGCCAACGGCATGGCCGGGGACGTCGGCCTCGGCCCGCAGCGGGCCGAGGCGCGGCGCGCGCCGGAGCGGATCGCGACCGGCCCGGCGCGAGACCCGCTCGCCGATGCGCGCTTCGCCTTCGGCGCGCCGCAGGAGCCGTTCCTCGCGCGGATCGAACCCGGGGCGATCGGGTCGCTTCTGGTGCTCGCGGCGCTGGTTGGGGCGATCGGCTACGGCGGCTGGAGCGTCCTGAACGAGATCCAGCGCGTGCAGCTGGCGCCGGTCGACCAGACGCCGGTGGTCCTTTCGGACCTCGACCCGCTTGACGGGACAGCGTCCGGCGACGAGGCGCGCAGCGCAGGCGCCGACACCCCCGCGGCGGCGGCGCTCGACCGGCTCTACCGGCCCGAGCCGCTGGACGTGCCCGTTCTGGTGGCGCGCGATGCGCCGATCTCCACGCTCGACCCGGCCACGATGGGGGCCTTCGCCCGTGCCGACCGGCCCGCCGCGGCAGAGCGCGCCGCGCCCGAGATGAGCCTGCCGGAGCGCAGCGCGCGCGCCGCCGCCGACGGCGATGACGGTGAAGACCAGGACGCGCCGGAGGCCGGTCCCCGCTACGACGATCCGGCCGCCATGCCGCAGGTCGTGGCCGACGGCCCCGAGCGCGTCACGCTTCTTGCCGTGCGCCCGGCCTGGGTCCGGGTGCGGGCCGGCGACGGCTCGGTCATATTCGAGAAGATCCTCGACGCGGGCGAGACCTACGCGCTGCCCCGCGACGCCGAAACGCCGACGCTGCGCGCGGGCATGTCCGGCTCGGTCTACTTCGAGATCGGCGACAGGCTCTACGGCCCGGCGGGGCAGGGCGCGAACGTCGTCGGCAATGTCGCGATTTCGGCCGATGCAGTGCGCGAGGACTTCGCGCTCGCCGACCTCGAGGAAGATGCCGAACTGTCGCGCGTGATGGCCAGGCTCGAGGCCGCAGAGGCTGAGTCCGACGGCGAATAGCGTCGCTGACGCATTGCCCCGACCGGGGCAGACGCCTATCCTTGCGCGTGAACGAGATCATGCGCAAAGGCCCCGTCCCCATGACGCTCAACCACATCCGCCCGTGGCGAAACATCTACCGCCGCACGTGCCGGCAGATCCACGTCGGCCCGGTCCCCGTCGGCGGTGATGCGCCCATCGCCGTGCAGAGCATGACGAATACCGACACCACCGACGTCAAGGGCACCGTCGAGCAGATCCAGCGCTGCGCCGATGCCGGTGCCGACATCATGCGCGTCTCCGTCCCGGACCAGCCTTCGGCGAAGGCTCTCAAGGAGATCGTGCGCGACAGTCCGGTGCCGATCGTCGCGGACATCCATTTCCACTACAAGCGCGGCATCGAGGCCGCGGAGGCCGGCGCGGCCTGCCTGCGGATCAATCCCGGCAACATCGGCGACGAAAAACGGGTCAAGGAAGTGATCCGCGCCGCGAAGGATCACGGCTGTTCGATCCGGATCGGCGTGAACGCCGGCAGCCTCGAGAAGCATCTGCTGGAGAAATACGGCGAGCCCTGCCCGGAGGCGATGGTCGAGAGTGGTCTCGAACATATCCGCATTCTTCAGGACAACGACTTCCACGAGTTCAAGATCAGCGTGAAGGCCTCCGACGTCTTCCTCGCCGCCGCGGCCTACCAGGGCATCGCGGATGCCACCGACGCGCCCATTCACCTCGGCATCACCGAGGCGGGCGGGCTGATGTCCGGCACGATCAAGTCGGCGATCGGTCTCGGCAACCTCCTGTGGATGGGGATCGGCGACACGATCCGCGTCTCGCTCTCCGCCGATCCGGTGGAGGAGATCCGCGTGGGCTACGAGATTCTGAAGTCCCTCGGCCTGCGCCACCGGGGCGTCAACATCATTTCGTGTCCCTCCTGCGCGCGGCAGGGCTTCGATGTGATCGAGACGGTCAAGGTGCTCGAGGAGCGGCTGGAGCACATCAAGACGCCGATGAGCCTTTCGATCATTGGCTGCGTGGTGAACGGCCCCGGCGAGGCGCTTATGACCGACGTCGGCTTCACCGGCGGCGGCGCCGGGCACGGGATGGTCTATCTCGCCGGCGACCAGAGCCACAAGATCTCCAACGAGGAGATGATCGAGCATATCGTCGAGCAGGTGGAGGCGAAGGCCGCCGAGATCGAGGCGCGCGAGCGCGTCGAAGCCGCCGAGTGAGCGACGCGGCCCGCGAGGGCCGAGGAGCGGCTCATCGCGCCTTGCGGCGCTCTTCGCGTCAGGGCAGGTATCGCGCGAGGAGCGCGGGCGGCACGTCGCCGCGGATCATCGTGCCGCCCACGACGTAGGACGGGACCACGTCGAAGCCGAGCTCGCCCGCGAGCGCGCGGCGGCGCTCCAGAACGGCCCGTGTCGCTGCATCCTCCATCCCGGCCATCAGCCGGTCCGCCGGCCAGCCCATCGCCTCCGCCAGCCGCCGCAGGGCGACACGGTCGGTCGGATCCGGCAGGTCCGGGAGAGCTTGTCGCGCCTGCGTCCAGGCCTCCGCGCCCAGCTCCTCGAGCACCGCGACGAGGAAGGCGGCCGCCATGGGGTCGCCCCGTGCGG
>NZ_JAWLFS010000195.1:0-5812 GCF_041685465.1 Rhodosalinus sp.
CACCGTCGGTGCGGGCCCCGCGCGGATAACGCTTGGCGCGCTCGAGGTGCGACACGATCCGCCCGCCCCAGGCCGCCATCAGCTGCTGTCGCGCGCCGGCGCCGAGCGCCTCGCTGCCCTGGCCCGTGCCGGCGGCGTCCGCCTGCCGCTCGGGCTCGCGCGTCTCGGCCCCCTGCCGGGCGGGCGCCGAAGCGGTCGCGCGCGGGGCGGGGCGGACACCGTCGGGGCGCGGGGCCGGCCGGCGCGAGACGCGCGGCGCGGGGCCCGTGTCGGCTGGCGGCGGGACGCTTCGATCCGCCACGGCCGGCCCCTCGGACGAGGCCGGGCGCGGGGGCGCCGGGGCCTGCTGCGACGGCGCGCTATCGGCGCGTGGCCGGTCGGGCGGCGTACTGTCGGCGTCCGGACTCTCCGGCGGCGCGGGCACCGGCGGCGATGACGCCTCCGGCGGGTCCTGCCGCGACGCGGGCGCAGGCAGCGCCGGCATGTCGGGGCGCGCCGCGGCGGTCGGCGCCTCCGGCACGCCGCGAGAGGGCGCCGACGATGCGCCGGGCGCCGCGGGCCGATCCCCGGCGGAAACCGCCTCCGGCGCCTTCGGCGCCGCGGGGGCCTCGGACGCCTGCGCGGGCGCCCTGTCGGGCAGGTCCGGCGCCGCGGGCGGCAGCGTGGCGGACGGCGCGGCGGGCGACGTGCGCCGCGGCACATCGTCCGTGGGGGGCGGAGGGGACGCCGGCTGCGCCTCCGATCGCGGGGACTCGGGCGGGCGCGCGGCGGTCTGCACCTCCGGCGGGCGGCGCCAGGCCTCGGCGAGCGCCGCGATCTCGGGCGAGGCAGCGGCGACGGAGGGCTGCGCGGCCCCGGGCGGCGGGGCGCCGCCCCCCCCGCCCGAGGGCGCCACGCCCTGCCACGCGGCAAGGTGCAGCGCCACCGACACGCCCAGGAAGGCCGCGAAGCCCACCGCTCCCTTCATCGCGACACCACCGCCAGATCGACCTCGGCCACGCCGGCCGCCGCGAGCCGGCCAAGGAGCGCGGCGAGTTCCGCCGCCGGCAGCCCCGCGTCCGCACGGAGCGGCACCGGCCCCTCGCCCTCCCGCGCGGCGAGCGCGGTCCACACGGCCTCGTCCCGCGCGTCGCGATAGGCGAGGCGCCCGTCCGCCCCGACGTGCAGCGCCGCCTCGCCGCCGGCACCCGGCGGGGCCTCGGCCGCGGGCGGCGCGACCTCGAGCGGCGGGGGCGGCGCGATCTCGGCCGTCATCAGGAAGAAGATCAGCAGCAGGAACACCACGTTGATCATCGGCACGACGCTCTCGGCGGCGCGCCGCCGCGGCGGGCGGGGCAGGCCGAGGCCTCGCGCCCCGCGCTCGAAGGCGAACGCCCCGCTCATTCCACAAGCACCAGCCGGTCGAAACCGGCGGCCGTGAGCGCGCCCGTCACCTCGGCGAGGCGCTGCAGGTCCGCCCCCTCCGCCGCGCGCAGCACGACCGTGCGCCCCGGTCCGCCGCCGAGCTCGCGAAGTTCGTCGGGCAGCGCCGCCACCGGCACCGCCGCCCCGTTGAGCGCCACGCCGCCGGGCCGGATGGTGACGAGGCGCGGCGGGCCCTCGTAGGCGCCACTCCCCCCGCCGGTGGCGAGCGTGAGCGCGCCCTCCTGCCCGATCCGCGCGGCGAGCATGAAGAAGACGAGGAGCAGAAAGACCACGTCGACCATGGGCGTCAGGCTCGGACGCCGGGCGCGGCGGGGCGGGTCGAGCGCGAGCGTCATGCCTCCTCCCCGGCGAGGAAGAGCCGCGTCGCCAGATCCTCGAGATCGGTCTGCACGCGTTCGGCCACGCTCTCGAACCAGGTGAGCGCGGCGGCGGCCGGGATCGCCACGGCCATGCCGGCAGCGGTGGTCAGGAGCGCCTCCCAGATGCCGCCGGCGAGGACGGCGGGATCGGCGCGCGCGCCGGTGGCCTGCAGCGCCTGAAACGCCTCGATCATGCCCATGACGGTGCCGAGCAGGCCGAGAAGCGGCGCGATGGTGGCGATGAGCTCCAGCGCGCGCAGCCCCTCGCGCAGGCGGGCGAGCTCGGCGCGGGCGACGCGGGCGGTCTCCTCCCGCGCGGCGGCGGCCGGCAGGCGCTCCAGCGCGGCCATCGCGGCGCCCGCCACCCGCGCGCGCACGCCGCCCGCGGCCTCGGCCGCCGCGCGGGCGGCCGCACCGTCCCGGCCCCAGGCGGCAACCGCGCGCTCCACGCCGCCGCGCCGCCAGGCGCCCGCGCCGAGGAGCGCCGCAATCTTCCAGAGGATGAGCGCCAGCGTCAGCACCGAGAGCGCGGCGATCGCCCAGAGCGCCGGACCGCCCCGTTCGAGGAAACCGGCGAGCGCGGAAAACTCCATCACGCCTCCTCCAGCACGTCGAGCGCCTGCCAGACCGGGCCATACTCGGAGTCGGCGTGAAAGGCGCGGATGCGGAACACCTCGGCGAGCCGCGCGGGCGTCAGCACCTCGCCGGGCGGCCCGTCGGCCACCACGCGCCCGCCGCCCAGAAGGACGAGCCGCGTGCAGTGCCGTACGGCGAGCCCGAGATCGTGGAGCGAGACGACGACCGCGCGCCCCTCGCCGGCGAGCGCGGCGAAGGTCTGCATCGCGCCGATCTGATGCGCCGGGTCGAGCCCCGCGATCGGCTCGTCGGCCAGCAGGAGCGGCGTCTCCTGCGCGAGCGCGCGAGCGATCAGCGCGCGCGCCTGCTCGCCGCCCGAGAGGCGGGTCGCGGCCCGGTCGCGAAACGGGTCGAGGCCCAGCCGATCCAGCGCCCGGTCGACCGCCGCGCGGTCCTCCGGCCCGACGCTCTGTCCCGGGCCGAGGTGCGGCAGGCGGCCGAGGGTGACCAGCCGCTCCACCGTCATCGGCCAGGCGATCTCGCGCGCCTGCGGCAACCAGGCGGCGCGGCGCGCACGCTCGGATGGCGGACACGCGGCAAGATCGCTTTCGCCCGCGAAAGGGATAAGGCCGAGCGCGGCGCGCATCAGCGTCGTCTTGCCGGCGCCGTTGGGGCCGATCAGTCCAACCACCTCGCCCTGCGCGACCGAGAGCGACACGTCGCGGAGCACGTCGCGGCCCCGCAGCGTGACGGAGAGGTTGCGAAGCGCGAGCGCGGTCATCCGAGATCCCTCCGCGTGCGGTAGACGAGATGCAGGAACAGCGGCGCGCCCACGATCGCCGTCAGCACGCCGAGTTTCAGGTCGCGCTCGGGCAGCACGACGCGCACCGCGATGTCGGCGGCGAGCACCATGGCCGCGCCGCCCAGCGCGCTCGCCCAGAGGAGCCGCGAGGGCTGCGCGCCGACGAGGCGGCGCAGAAGGTGCGGCACGACCAGTCCGACGAAGCCGATCGCGCCGGCCACCGCCGTCGCCGCGCCCACGGCAAGCGCGGTGCCCACCACCAGCGCCACCTGCAACCGGCCCATGCCGTAGCCCATCGCCGCCGCCGCATCCTCGCCGAGCGTCAGCGCGTCGAGCCCGCGCCCGAGGGTGACCAGGACAGCGCCCCCGACGGCCACCAGCGGGGCGGCGAGCCAGACGTGGGTCATCGAGCGGTCGGCGAGCGAGCCCATCATCCAGAAGACGATCTCGTTCGCGGCGAAGGGATTCGGCGAAAGATTGAGCGCGAGCGAGGTGAGCGCCCCGGCGAGCGCCGAGAGCGCGATCCCCGCGAGGATCAGCGTCAGCGAACCACCCCGCGTCCCCGCCAGCGCCGCGAGGAGCCCGACGCCTATCCCCGCCCCGAGGAGCGCCGCGAGCGGCAGGCCGAGCGGCTGCGCCGCGGCAAGCCCGGTGTGGATCGCGACCACCGCGCCCAGCGCCGCGGAGCCGGAGACGCCCAGCAGCCCCGGCTCGGCCAGCGGATTGCGGAGGTAGCCCTGCATCGCCGCCCCGGACACGCCGAGCGCCACGCCGACCGTCACCGCGAGAAGCGCCCGCGGCAGCCGGATCTCGCGCATGACGAGCGTGAGCGGCGTGCCGTCTCCGAGGACGAGGGCGCGCAGGCTCTGCCCCGCGCCGGCCTCGGCGGGGCCGACGACGAGGGAGGCGAGAAAGAGCGCCGCCACCAGGGCCCCGAGTGCGAGGGCGAGCCGGCTCATTCCGCGCCCTCCCGCGGCCGGGCGCAACGCGCGGCGGCGCGGCGCGCATGGGGCGCGCGCATCCGGTCGTGGCCCGTCACCGCCCGGCGCGTGGCGCCGAGGGCCGCGCGACGCGCGAGGATCGCCTCCCTGCGGGAGATGCCCGGCCAGACATGCCGCGCCACCAGCGGGCCGGGCCGCGCAATGGCGGGCGCCTCCGGCGGCAGCCGGCTGTCACGGCCCGCGACCTCGGCACTGAGGGGTGCGCGGGCCTGCGCGCGATGCCACAGTCCGACCGCCTGCCCTGTCGCGGCACCGCGCCGTGCCGCACCGTGGCAGCGCCTGCGACCCGGCGCCCCCCGGTCGGGCCGAAGGGACACCGCACCGAGCGCCGCCGAGGCCGGACGGGCCTTGCGTGTCGTCATGCCTCTCCCTCCCCCGGCGCGCCGCCGGACGGATCGCTGTGCCGTCGGGGGGAGACACCCCTCCGACGGCGGTGAACAAGGCGCATCACCACGACGGAAGGGTCCGTTGCCCTGAGCGCGCCCCGCACCCGGACAGGGTGATCGCCTCGGCAGGTCTCCTGGCTCGCGGGTCCTCGCTCGACCGGGCCTTCCCATCGCCGGGGCGATAGTGGCGTGTGCCGGTGTCGCTCGCCGCTCACAGTTGCGGGGGCAGCCACGGCTTTGGGGGGAGACCCCCGCACCGCGTTCCCTTTTCATCCGCCGCGCGTGACGGCGGAACCGAAGCGATCTCAGGTGTCGCGCGGGGCGGTGCGGTTTGTCAAGCGGGCCGGACAGCCTTCAGCGGATAGGCGGCGAGCACCTCGTGACGCGCGCCCTTGCGCCCGAGGGTGGAGTGCACGAGCTCAACGGCCCGCGCGGTGAAGGGCGGCGCCTCGAAATGGGCGTTTTCCGTCAGGAATCGCTCGAGACGGGTCTTTTCATGCCGCCGCAGGTCGCCGAACCGCGCGAGCGTGACATGCGGCCGGAAGCGCCGCCGCTCGGGCGCGACGCCGGCCGCGCGCAGCCGGGCGAGCACCCTGGACTGCAGCGCGCGCAAGGGCGCGGGCTCTGCGACGCCGGCGACGAGCGTGCGCGGTGCCCGCCCCCCGAAAAGCTCGAGCCCCGAAAGACGGATCTCGACCGGTTCGGCGCGCAGGTGCTCCATCGCCTCGTGGATGGCCTGCGCCGTCTCCTCGCGCTGCTCGTCAAGGAAGACGAGCGTCAGGTGGAACTGATCCGGGTCCGCCGGGCGGCCGGCGGGCAGGTCGGTCTGCAGATCCTCCAGAAGGTCGGCCGCCTCCTCCGGGACAGGGATCGACAGGAAGAGCCGCATCACGCCTCCACGAGCGCAAGGGCGAGGTCCATGACGTTCGTGCCCGTCGGGCCCGGCGCGAAGAGCGCGCCGCGCGCGGCGAGCCATGTGCCGCTGTCGGCACGGGCGAGGGCCTCCGCCGCCCCCGGCCCCCAGGTCGCGGCCCCGGCGAAGGCGCCGGCGGCGTCGGTCGGCCCGTCGGTGCCGTCCGTGCCCGCGATGAGGGCCGTCATGCCCGCCCGCCCCGCGATCTCGCGCGCGAGCGCCAGCGCCAGCGCCTGGTTGCGCCCGCCGCGCCCGGGCCGCTCGGGCAGAACCACTGTCGGCTCTCCGCCCCAGAGGTAGAGGCCCGGCGCCCCGGCGCGCAGGCGCGCGCCGATCATCGCCGCCGCCGC
>NZ_JAWLFS010000196.1:0-5782 GCF_041685465.1 Rhodosalinus sp.
CAGGCGGACGCCGCCGGCACGGGCCAGGGCAGCGAGGCGCTTGGCGCCGGCGCGCGACAGCAGCTGATGGCGGCCTGGGGCGGGCGGATCGTGTCGCATCTCGAGCGCGCCAAGCGTTACCCGCGCGGGGCCCGCGCCGACGGTGTCGTCCGTCTGCGGCTGACAGTGAGCCACACGGGCGAGCTCGCCGGGGTGACCGTGGCGCGGTCCTCGGGGACCGCGCGGCTGGACCGGGCGGCGGTGGAGGCGGCCCGTCGGGCCCGCCTTCCCGAAGCGCCGGAGAAGATGCCCGCGGGCACCTATCCCTTCACGCTGGCGATGCGGTTCGAACCCTGAGGGGGGCCGGCAAGGCAGGGTGCCGGCATGGACATTCCGAAACGGCGTCTTCCCGCGCCGGACCCCTGACCCTCGCGCCGCACCGGACACTCGGCCCCGCGGCATGGCCGCCGACCGGCGCGGGGGGAGGTGTTTCGCGCCGTTCCGTCTCGCGTTCCGCCGGTCCCTGCCCCGCGCTGCGCTACGCCTCCACGCCCACCTCGGCGAGGGTGGCCATGCCGCCGTGGCAGGCCACCGCGCCCCGCAGGACGGAGATCGCGAGGGCGGCACCGGTGCCCTCCCCGAGGCGCATGCCGAGATCGAGGAGCGGCGTCTTGCCGAGCGCGGCGAGGAGCGGCGCGTGGCCGGGCTCGGCGCTCGCGTGACCCACGAGGCAGTGGTCGAGCGCCGAGGGGTCCTCCGCGTGGAGCGGCAGCATCGCGGCGGTGCAGATGAAGCCGTCGAGCACAACCGGCACGCCCGCGCGGCGCGCGGCGAGCGCTGCACCGCAGAGCGCCGCCTGCTCGCGTCCGCCGATCGCGGCGAGCGCGGCGGCGCCCCCCTGTCCCGCGTGGCGCGTCACGGCGGCCTCGACCGCGCGGCGCTTGCGCGCCATCACCGCGTCGTCGGCGCCGGCCCCCGGCCCGACCCAGTCCGCGGCCGCGCCGCCGAGGTGCAGCGCAGCGAGCGCCGCGGCCGTCGTGGAGTTGCCGATCCCCATTTCCCCGAGCACGAGCGCATCGGCCTCCGGGTCCACCGCCGCCGCGCCGCGGGCGAGCGCCTCGAGCGCCTCGGCATGGGTCATCGCGTCGCCTTCGGTGAAATCCCCCGTCGGCCGGTCGAGGTCGAGCGCCACCACCTCGAGCGCCGCGCCGGCCTCCCGGCAGAGCTGGTTGATCGCGGCGCCGCCGGTCTCGAAGGTGGCGACCATCGCCGCGGTCACCGCCTGCGGGAAGGCCGCGACGCCCTGCGCGCAGACGCCGTGATTTCCCGCGAAGACGAGCGCCTGCACCCGGTCGAGCCGCGGCCGGGCGCGGCCCTGCCAGCCGGCCAGAAAGGGCACCGTCGCGCCCAGCCGGCCGAGCGCGCCGGGCGGCATGGCGAGGTCCGCGAGCCGGGCGCGCGCGGCGTCGGCGGCCGCGGCATCGGGACCGGGCAGGGTCCGGGCGAGGGGGCCGAGATCGGCGAGGGTGCGAAGGGGCAGGGCGGTGATCATGCGGGCCTCGGGATCGGGAACGCCCGTGCTCATCGCACGCCCCGCCCGGGGGTTCAAAGCGAAACGCGAGACCTGCAGGTGTCCCGGAGCGGTCGGGCGTCTTTGCGGTCACCCGTCAGGAGCTGACCTTTCATCGCGTGCCCTGTGGGGCGGGCTCCGGGTGCTGTCCCCGGTGGCCGCGACGGGCCTCGCATGGCTGCGGCCAGGGGCGGAGCGCGGAGTGCGGGCCGCGTCGTCCGCGTCATCGTGATGATCGCGGCGCCTTGGCCCCAAGGATGACGGAGCTGCGGGACCGACAGGGGTGCATCCCCGCGGGCCGTCTCACCTTATCCGGTTCCGCCGCCCTGATGCAGGGCGCTGGGCATCCGGTTCCGGCTTTCGGCAACGCGGCATGGGTCTCGGGCCCCGGCAAGAGCCGTGCGACGCCGGGCCGTGGCCATCCGTGACGTGGGCCCGGCCGGGTGATGTCCGGCCGCGCGCGGCTCTTTCGCGCGACGCCGGCCCAAGGTGCCCTGCCTACTCCGCCTGTCCCGCGCGGAGGCGCAGGGCGCGCGCGGCTTCCCCCGGCAGGATCGCCGCGCAGCGCGCGTAGCGCGGGCCGAGGCGCGCGGGGCTCGATCCCATGCGCCAGAGCCACTCCATCGCCATCCCCCGGACCCAGCGCGGCGCGCGGCGCTGGGTGCCGGCGAGGAAGTCGAGCCCCGCGCCCACGCTCGCGAAGCCGATGCCGGGGGCGATCTGCCGCCCGCGCCCGGCCAGTCGCTCCTGCCGGGGGGCGCCGAGCGCGAGAAAGGCGAGCCTCGTGCCGGTCTCGCGCAGCTCGGCGAGCAGGGCGCCGGCCTCCGGCCCGTCCGGGTCGAACCCCATCGGCGGCGCGATCTCGGCGGCGATCTCGAGACCCGGCACCCGACGTCGCAGCACCTGGCCCGTCGCGGCGAGCGTGGGCGCCGTGGAGCCCACAAGCGCGATGGGCGCCCCCGCGTCCGCGGCCGCCCGTGCGAGCGGTACGACCATTTCGGAGCCGGGCACCAGCGCCACCGGCCGTCCGGCCAGCCGCGAGAGCCAGACGACCGGGTTGCCATCGGCCACGACGATCTCATGCGCGGCGTAGGCGGCCGCGAACTCCGTGTCGCGGCGCAGTTTCACCAGATGGTCGAGGTTGAGCGTCGCCAGCGCGAAGCCCTCCCGGGCGGCGAGCCGCGCGCGCACGGTGTCGAGCGCCGCGGCTCGGTCGGGCGCCGTGATGCGGATGACCCGGCCTCCGACGGCACGGAACTGCATGCGCTTCCCCTCTCGCTTGCGCGGCGTTACCTTGCCGAACTGTCCCGCGCGTGCCAAGCCACGGCTGCGAAATCGACAAATTCCGCGCGCATGACCCGCCCTCGCCCGTGCTGGCGATCGGTGCTCCGGTCGGGCCGTGGCGGCGCTGGGGCCCGCCGCGCTCGCCGGCTTTGCGCTCTCCGTCCGGCGCAAGGCCCGCGAGTTCCGGCATGGTGGTCAGCCGGCGGCGCCTCTCGTCCAGACGTGAGCATGCCATGTTTGGTCGTGGGCGCCGCAGGCGCTATTGTTTCCATATCGCGAAATCACACACGAAACGGCGCAATTCGGCCAGATTTCGCTGGTGTCATGGGAGATGAGGATCAGGGTCGATCGACCGGTCAAATGCCCGATCGCGTCATCGACGCGCGGGAAGAGGGACGCAGAGAGGCGGCGCAGGATGAACACGCAGAATCGCTCGCTGGCCGAGATCGCGAAGCGCAGTCAGTCGGGTCTGCCCCGGCGCGGGATGCGCACGGGATCCGCCCCGGAGGTGGAGGATGCCCCGGGCGCGCGTGCGGCCCCGGCAGCGCGGCCGGCGCCTGCGCGACAGGGCGATGCATCCTGTCCGGCCGACGCGCCGTCGGTGGCGCCGGACGAGCATCAGTCCGAGAGTTTGTCCGCGCCGGGCGCGGCGCCTGATGCCGACAGCGCCCCGTCGCCGGAGGCGCCGGCGCCGCAAGAGACGCCCCCGAAAGACATGGCGGCGGTCTCCGCCGCTGAGCCCGCGGAGGAGGCCCTGCACGGGCCGACCGACGCGCCCGAGCCGGTGACGGCGCCGCGTGGCACGTCCTGGCCGGAGGCCGAACGGACCTTCGTGGCGGAGGAGGCCCCGTCGGGGCCGACCGACGCCGTGCCGCGAAGGCCGCTTCCGGCGGCTGCGCGGCCGCAGCCCGCCCCGGAGGTGCGCAACGCCTGGGCCTCGCTCAGGCAGGTGCCGCTGGACCCTGTCCATCTGGAGCGGCATCGCATGATCAGCGCGGCGCGCGAGGATCCCTCGCACGCGGCCTTCGACGTGCTGCGCACCCGTCTGCTGCAGGCGCTCGCGGACAACGGTTGGCGCCGCGTGGCGGTGACCTCGCCCACCAAGAACTGCGGCAAGAGCTTCGTCGCCGCCAACCTCGCGCTGAGTCTCTCGCGGTCCGAGACCGTGCGCACCCTGCTCCTCGATGCCGATCTGCGGCACCCCTCGCTCGCCAAGCTCCTCGGCGTGGCGGATCCCGGCCCGATCGGCGATCTTCTGCGCGGGCGGACACGTCCCGACCTGCACGTCGTGCGCTTCGAGGAGAACGCGCTCGGCGTCGGTCCCAACCTTGGTCTCGCGCTGAACGACCGGCAGGACCGCAACGCCGCGGAACTTCTGCAGGCACCGGAGGCCGCGGCGGCGCTGGCCCGGCTCGACACGGTGCTGCGGCCCGACGTGATGCTCTTCGATCTGCCGCCGGCGCTCTACCACGACGACGTGCTCGCGCTCCGCGACCGCTACGACGGTGTGCTGCTCGTGGTGGGCGGCGGGCTGACACGGCCCGACGAAATCACCGAGGTCTCGCGCCGGCTCGCCGATCACACGCCGCTGCTCGGCGTCGTGCTCAACCGCGCGGAGGGGCCGACCATCCGCGACTACAGCTACTGACCGCGCCGCGCGGCGTCAGCCCTGCGGCAGCCCGGGCAGGCGTTCGGCGAGCGGACGCAGCGACGGCACCTGCTGCGCTGCCATGCGCAGAAGCGTCGGAACCCCGAGCGCGACGAGAACAAGGCCCGCCGTCGCCGCGATCCACCGGCGTCGCCGTTCCCCGCGGGTGCGCACCGTCGGGATCGTGACCACGGGCCGGATCTCCAGCGATCGCTCCAACTGTGCCGCCGTCCGGATCGCCGGGTTCAGGAACTCGAGAATCGCCACCACGATGCCCGCGGCGACGACGCTGGCCACGCCCCCGGCCATGGCGACGGCCCGCCGGCTGCGCGAAACCGGGTACTCCGGCGGCTCCGCGGTCTCCAGGACCTCGAAGATCTCGGCGTTCTGCCGGTCTTCCAGGATGCGGGTCATCTCCGCCTCGGATCGGCGGCCGGTGACCAGTTCGAACTGGGTCTGAAGCTGTGCGAGCTCGCGGGTGAGCGCGCTGTACTCCTGTTCGATGAGCGGCGCGCGGGCGAACGTGTCTTCGATCTCCGCGATGCGCTCGCCGAGGAGGCGGCGCTGGTTCTCGAGGAGCGCGCGCTGGCGGTCCAGAACCTCTTCGCGCTGGCGCTCCTGGTTGGTTTCGAGCGCCAGAATCTCGCGGTCGAGTTCGAGTTCCGCGTCGCGCAGCGCCGAGAGCTGGTCACGCAGCGAAGCGATGTTTTCCGGCAGGCCGGCGGCGTTCGCGCGCTTGAAATCGGTGATTTCGCTCTCGAGCGCCTCGATCTCGTTCGTGATGCGCGTCTCTTCCTCGTTGAAGAAGGCCTCGGCGGTGCGGGCCTGTTCGATCAGGCCGCGCCGCCCCGCCGCGACGATATCTCCCATGAGTTCGTTGGCGATCGCCGCCGCCGTTTCCGAATCATTGAGCCGCACGAAGATCGTGATGCCCGCAGGCACATCGGCGTCGGGGGCAGACGCTGGGCGGTCGTTCTCGATCTGGCGCAGCTCTATGGCCTCGCGGGCGAGCGCCACCTTTTCGGCCATGCTGAGCTCGGACGCATCGCCGAACAGGCCGAAATCCTCGATCAGGGCCGTCATGGTGTCGCGCGTGAAGATCCGGCGTTCGATCAGGTCGAGCTGATCGCCCACGACGTTGCGGGCGGCGCCGCCCGTGTCCTCCTCGACCAGCGGGCCACGAATCTGCATCGACGCGACCGCCTGGTAGACCCGCTCCTGGCTCAGGGCGAACCAGACGGACGCGGCGCAGCCCAGGATGACGATCACGGCGATCAGCCAGAACTGCCGGCGGATGACAT
>NZ_JAWLFS010000011.1:0-23372 GCF_041685465.1 Rhodosalinus sp.
CCGCAGCTTCATATCCGGACTTCCACACCGCCACCAGGACGCTGCGATCGTGAAGGCCACGATAAACCTTGCCGCAGAACTGGGCCTGCACGTGGTCGCGGAAGGCGTGGAGCTGGCCGAGCAGGCAGAATGGCTCCGGATCAAGGGATGTGAAACGCTTCAAGGTTTCCTTTATGGACGCCCGGCGGCTCTAAATCACGATTGCCCCCCCTGATCCGGGGTCACATCAGCGCGGGTTTTTGCACGATGATAGAAAGGGCTTGTGGGGTCGCCTTTGGCGCGTCGATCGCTGCTGTCCGGACTGCATGTCTGCCGGGTGCATTGTCCCGAAGCGGCTCCGGGATGTGACATCCTTCATGTCCCACCTCCCCAGCGCCAGTCACAAGCCTTCGGCCGCGTCTCGGGGACCTCCGGGCGGTGGACGTGGATGGTCTTCAGAGGTCGTTCCGGCTGCCACCAGGACGTGGCGGCGAGCCAAGCGCGCGAAGCGGTTGCCTTTCGTCATCGAAGGTTCAATCCCGCCGACGGCGTCGCCGTGAACGGCACCGAAAACCGCGCCGCCTGATCAGGTTGCATCACCCGGAATCGGGCATGGTTCGTCGGTCATCGTTTCGCCGGACATCGACTTTGATGGCGCGGATTTGTGTTGCACGATATTGTTGTACGATCTACCCGCTTGCTGCAGGCACCGCTTGGGCGGCATGGCCGGGTAGAGGGCAGCAACGACGAGTCGCATCGCGACGCAGAGGCGGCGAAGTCGGAGGAGGGCAGTCATGACGTTCGGCTTCGAGGATGCGGGGCTGCCGTGGACGGACGCCCGGCTTTACCCGCGGTTTCCGCATGTTTACCGTGGTGTCGAAGATCTCGTCGTCGGGTTCGAGGTGCCCGCCGCGGGCGTCGCGCCTTTTCTCCCGCGGGACGTCGAGCCGGCGGACGACCCCGTTTCCTGTCAGGCAAAGTTCCGCTGGTCCCCGTTTTCCGTCCACGGGCCTTATCACGAGGCCTATGTCACCGCGGCGGTGCGCTTCAGGGGGGAGGAGTTCCGCTTCCTTCTGATGGCCTATGTCGACAACGACAGCGCTCTCGCCGCCGGGCGCGAGCTCTGGGGCGCGCCGAAGAAGATGGCGCGGATGACGCGAAGCTGGGGCGAGACGGGTGGCGTCTACACGGAGGGTCTGCTGGCCACGGTGGAGCGGCCGGCGGGGCAGGCCCTGATGCGCGTCGGGATGACGGTGGATGCGGTCGCGCCCGAGCCGGTGGCGCCGGGACTGCCGACACTGCTGCTCAAACTGGTGCCGGACGCCGACGGGGTGCGGCCCGCTCTGGCGCAGCTCGTGCGCATCGATGGACATGCGCGCCTCTGCCGCGACGCGGCAGGTGCGGCCATGCTCTTCACGGGCCGGCCGGCGCTCACCTTCGATGCGATGAGCACGGCGGATCCGCTTTATCTGTTGCGGCCGGAGCGCCTGACCGGCGCGACCTTCGCCCGCGTGGAGTTCGAGCATGGGCCCGGGCGCGTCGTGCACGACTACCTGTGAGGGCCCGGCGGGTGCCGCTCTCAGGCGCTCAGGTTCGCGCCGCCGTTCACGAAGATCACCTGTCCGGTGACGTACTCGGCTTCGGGCGAGGCGAGGAACTTCATCAGCGCGGTATAGTCGCGACCCTCCACCGCGCGGCCCGAGGGGTTCGACTCGCTCGAGTGCTGCATGAGCGCCGGGACCTTGTCGCCGAAGAGCGCGCGCACCGCGTCGGTCTCGACGATAGAGGGCGCGATGCAGTTCGCACGGATGCCATGGGGCGCGAGCTCGGTCGCGAGGTAGCGCACGAGGCATTCCGACATCGCCTTGCCGGCGCCGATGGCGGCGTAGTTCTCGACCACGATGCGCCCGCCACGGCTGGTCAGGAAAAAGACGGTGCTGCCGCGGCCGAGAAGCTTCAGCACGGCCTGCACGAGGAAGAGGATGGAGGCGCCATTGGTGAGCACGGCCTGCGCGAAGCGGTGTGGGTCGGCCTCCAGGGCCGGGGCCGCGTAGGCGTCCACCGCGCAATGCACCACCTGATCGAGTCCGTCCGTGACCGCGCGCACGGCCTCGGCGACCGCGGCGCAGCCTTCCGGCGTGCCCGCGTCGGCCTTGATCAGAGTGACCTCGGCGCCGAGGCCCTCGATCTCGTCGCGGGCGGATACCGCGGCTGCGTCGTCGCCGTGGTAGTTCAGAAAGACCTTTTCGCCGGGCCGGGCGAAGCCTCGGGCGACCTCGAGCCCGATCCCCTTGGTTCCGCCGGTCACGAGGATCGACATTCTGCATGCTCCCTTCGGATCGACTGCCGGGCGTCGGCGGCCTCGACGGAAGCCTGCGGAGTAAGAAATTGTCTGTCAATATTGTCGTTCATTTTGTCGGATGATCTGATACATTTCATTCTCGACACGGAGGGTCGGAGATGCACGAGGCCACGGTCACAGGACCCGGAATGCTGCCGCTGAGCCTGCGGCCGCTTTGCGTGCTCACGGCACGGCTGGGCGCGGCGCAGCGACTGGGTGAGACGCCGGCCGGTGACCGCAAGATCGTGCCCGTGGCCGGTGGCACGGTCGCAGGCGACCGCCTCTCGGGGAAGATCCTGCCCTTCGGCGGGGACTGGGCGGCGACCCGGCCCGACGGGGTGCTGACGCTCGACGTGCGGCTGACGGTGCGTACCGACGACGGCGCACTTGTCCATGTCGCATATTCGGGGATGCGCCATGGCCCGGAGGACGTGATGTCGCGCCTCGCGGCGGGCGACGCGGTCGAGTCGTCCGAGTACTATTTCCGCATACTTCCCCGGTTCGAGACCGCGCATGGGGACTACCTCTGGCTCAACCGGCTGGTCGCCGTGGGCGTCGGGGAACGGCTGGCCGAGGGGCCACGCTATCATGTCTACGAAGTCTTGTAGTGAGGCGTCCGCCGCGTCAGAGAGGCGCACGGGAGGCGATCGAGGATGGGAACGACAGATCAGTGACCGAGAACCGCAAGCGCGACGAAAGGACGGACCAGGACGCGGCGCGCCGGAGGAGCAAGAGCTCTCCCGACGTCGTGGTTGACGCGATCCTGTCGGGCATCCGGTCCGGCTGGCTGGTGCCCGGCCAGCGGCTGGTGGAGGCCGACCTGACCCATTCGCTCAACGTCAGCCGGGGTCCGGTGCGCGAGGCGCTGAAGCTTCTGGCAGCCGAGGGCGTCGTGACGCTCAGCCAGAACCGGGGCGCCTACGTGCGTGCGCTCACCCGGAAAGAGGTCATCGACATGCTCACCGTGCTGGAAGTGATCACCGGGCTCACGGCGAAGCTCGCCACCTACGCCATGCGGCGCGGCGGCTGGCGCGACGCGTTCCGCGCGGCGCACGAGGCGCTGATGGTCTTCCGCGATCAGGGCGACAGCGTGGACTTCATGGAAGCCCGCCGGCACTACTACGACGTGCTGTTGCAGGCCGGCGGCAACGAGGAACTGAAGCGCGCGATGCCGCTCATGCAGATTCACCTCCTGCGGCTGCAGTTCCAGCAGCGCGTCTCGCAGGAGGACCGGGCCAGGCAGTTCAAGGAATACGAGCGCATCACCGACGCGGTCCTCTCGGGCGACGCGACGCGGGCCGAGCGCATGACACGGCTGCACATCCGCCGCACCCGCATGACGCTCTCGCGCCTCCCCGAGGCGGCCTTCCTGCGTGGCGACCGGGAGCGGAGCGTTGCCTGAGAAGGGCACGCAGCGTCGCGCGGTGAGTTCGTCCGAGGCGATCGTGCGTGACATCATCCGCGGGCTCTACGAGGGCCGCTACGTCGCGGGCCAGCGGCTGGTCGAGCCCAATCTGGCCGAGCACTATGGCGTCAGCCGTGGAACGGTGCGCGAGGCGGTGAACCGGCTCTCCGCGCAGGGCATCGTCGAGGCGCAGCACCAGCGCGGGGCGCGGATCAGGCAGCCCTCGAAGAGCGAGGCGCTGAACATGCTGCTGATCACCGAGGTGATCGTCGGGCTGGCGGCGCGCCAGGCGGCGGCGAAGATCGACTTGCCGGGCGCCCGTGACAGCTTCGAGGCGGCGCTGGCGCCGCTGATGACGCCGCAGCACGCGCCTGATCCTCTTGAATTCGCACGGCTGCGCAGCCGTTTCTACCGGGCCATGACACGGATCGCCGACAACAGGGAGCTGGAGCGCATCCTGTCGAACCTTCAGGTGCACCTCGTGCGCAACCGCCTGGTGATCGACCCCGAGCGCCGGGCGGAGGCCTACCGGCGGATCGGTGCCGCTGTCCTCGGCGGCGACGAGGATGGCGCCGAGGCGGCGGCCCGTGCCCATGTCCGGAGCCTGATCGAACGGCTCGACGAGGTTTTCGTCACGCCCTTCCCCTTCGCCCGGGACGGGTGATCCGGCCGGGGCCTCGACGGAGCCGACATGGCGCGCCGGACGCTCATCGGCCCTTGCGGGCCTCTTCGCCGGTCGAGCGCACGCACCGCATGGGTCCTGGCGGGGCGCAGCGCGGACAGACGCCCTGACGCCGCGCCCGCGACGAGCGACCGGCGAGAGGCAGGGAGAAGCGCCTGCGCCTGCCCCTTCGCCGCTCACCCCTGGCCGAGCGCGCGCGGGGTGAGGGCGGGGCCCCAGTTGCGGACGCCGCCCGCGTCGTTTGCCTGTCGCTGGCGTTTCATCTCGATGCGGGCGAGCTGGTCGCGGTGCACCTCGTCGGGGCCGTCGGCGAGGCGCAGGAGCCGCGCGGTGGCGTAGGCGGAGGCGAGGCCGAAATCGTTCGAGGTGCCGCCGCCGCCGAAGGCCTGGATCGCCCAGTCCGTCACCTGGCAGGCCATGTTGGGCACGGCGATCTTGATCATCGCGATCTCGGCGCGGGCCTCCTTGTTGCCCTGGGTGTCCATCTTGTGCGCGGCGTGCAGGGTGAGAAGCCGCGACTGCTCGATCATGATGCGCGCCTCGGCCACGCGCTCGCGGGTGACGCTGCGCTCTGACACGGGCTTGCCGAAGGTCTCGCGCTCGGAGGTGCGCAGGCACATCTTCGAGAGCGTCCGCTCGGCCAGCCCGATCAGCCGCATGCAGTGGTGGATGCGCCCCGGCCCGAGGCGCCCCTGCGCGATCTCGAAGCCGCGCCCCTCGCCCAGAAGCATGTTCGAGGCCGGCACGCGCACGTTCTCGAAATGCACCTCTGCCGAGCGGTCGGGCACGCCGTAGAAGCCGAAGACCGGCAGCGCGCGGATCACCTTCACCCCCGGCGTGTCCCTGGGGACAAGGATCATCGACTGCTGGCGGTAGGGGTCCGCCTCGGGGTCGGTCTTGCCCATGAAGATGATGATCCTGCAGCGCGGGTCGGTCGCGCCGGTGGTGTACCACTTGCGCCCGTTGATGACGTAGTCGTCGCCGTCGCGCACGATGGAGCTCGAGATGTTCTTGGCATCCGAGGAGGCGACGTCGGGCTCGGTCATCGCGAAGGACGAGCGGATCTCGCCCGCGAGCAGCGGCTCGAGCCATTGCGTCTTGTGCTCGTCGGTGCCGTAGCGCTCGATCACCTCCATGTTGCCGGTGTCGGGCGCGGCGCAGTTGAAGACCTCCGGTGCAAGGTGCGAGCGGCCCATGATCTCGCAGAGCGGCGCGTATTCGAGGTTGCTGAGCCCGGCGCCGTGGTCCGACTCGGGCAGGAACAGGTTCCAGAGGCCCGCCTTCTTCGCCAGCGGTTTCAGTTCCTCGACCACCGGCTGCACGCCCCAGGGCCCGATCTCCTCGGATTCGCGGTAGAAGCGCGCCTCGGCGGGGTAGATGTGCTCCTCCATGAACGCCTCGAGGCGCGCTTCGAGTTCTTCGACACGGGCGGATTTCGGTGGGATCATGCGCTGGCTCTCCGCTGGATGGCCGGCGCATCTCGCGCCGCGTCTTGGCCTTGCGGGCGATGCCAGGGAGGGGGCCGCCCACTGGCAAGGACGCGAGACGATGGCGACGGGCCCTGGCACGGCCGCACCTCTGCCCACGGACCTGCGGGGGTCGGGCGGAATCGTGGGGTCCGCGACGCGGCTTTCAGGCCTTGAACGACATGACTTTCGCGGGAAACGGGCAAGCCGCGACGACGCCGCCCGGTGATCTGTTACCAAACGCCGGGCAGGCTCATCCCGCGGCGGGCATCCGGGGCAGGGCGCCCGCGCTCTCAGCGACGGCGAAGTCGGATCACCACGTCCACCTTGGCGATCTCTGCACCCTCCGGCGCGCTCGGCAGCTGCCGGATCTCGAGCTCGTCCGAGGGCGCGTCCGAGAGGCGGCCGTCGTCTTCCCAGAAGAAATGCGGGTGGTCGTGGATGTTCGTGTCGAAGTAGCTCTTGGACCCGTCCACCGTGATCTCCTTCATGAGACCGGCGGCGCAGAAGGCGCGGAGCGTGTTGTAGACGGTGGCGAGCGACACCTTCTCGCCGCTCTTCTGCACGTCGGCGAAGAGGCTTTCGGCAGTGACGTGACGGTTGTCGCCGTCGCCCACGAGAAGCGCAGCCAGCGTCAGTCGCTGCCGAGTCGGGCGCACGCCCGCGCGGGCCAGCCATGTGCCGCCACGGTCCATCGCTTCGGGGGTCATCGCGTTCGGCCTTTCCTCCATGCGCGCAATATAGAGTGCGCGCGCCTCACGTTTCAATGTCAAAGCGGCCGGTTTCGCATCGCGGTGCGGCAAGGTGCACGCACTTGCAGGACGTGTCGGGCCGGTGATAGAGCCAGCCCGACACGCCGTCCACGACCGAGGAGTGCGCCCGAATGGCGGACGATCAGACCAGTTTCGACAAGGAGGGTCTGCTGCAGTGCGCGCGGGGGGAGCTTTTCGGCCCCGGCAACGCGCAGCTGCCCGAGCCGCCAATGCTGATGATGGACCGCGTGACCGAGATTTCCGCCGACGGCGGCACGCACGGCAAGGGCCATGTCGTGGCCGAACTCGACATCACGCCGGACCTCTGGTTCTTCCAGTGTCATTTCCCCGGCGATCCGGTGATGCCCGGCTGCCTCGGGCTCGACGCGATGTGGCAACTCACCGGCTTCAACCTCGGCTGGCGGGGGATGCCGGGCCGGGGCCGGGCGCTCGGCGTCGGCGAGGTAAAGTTCACCGACATGGTCACGCCGGCGACGAGGCTCGTGACCTACATCGTCGATTTCACCCGTGTCATCGACCGCAAGCTCAAGCTGGGGCTGTCGAACGGCCGGATGCTGGCCGACGGCAAGGAAATCTACACCGCCACGGACATGAAGGTCGGGCTTTTCAGCGACTGAAGGAGGACGACCCAATGCGCCGCGTCGTCGTCACGGGGCTCGGCATCGTCTCGTCCATCGGGACGACCGCCGACGAGGTTCTCGCGTCCCTGCGCGCGGGCCGCTCCGGTATCACTGCCAACGATCAGATGAAGGAGCACGGCTTCCGCAGCCAGGTGGCCGGCGCCCTCGACATCGACGTGAGCGATCACGTCGACAAGCGCACGCTGCGCTTCATGGGGCCGGGCGCGGCTTATGCGCATATCGCCATGACTCAGGCGATCGCCGATGCGGGCCTCGCGGAGGCCGACATCGTCAACGAGCGCTCGGGGCTCATCGCCGGCTCGGGCGGGCCGTCCACCTCCGCGATGCTCGCCGCGCATCAGACGGTCCTCGAGAAGGGCAGCCCGAAGCGCATCGGCCCCTTCGCGGTGCCGAAGTGCATGTCCTCGACGATCAGCGCCAACCTCGCCACGGCGTTCAGCATCAAGGGGATCAACTACTCGATCACCTCGGCCTGCTCGACCTCGCTGCACTGCATCGGCAATGCGGCCGAGCAGATCATGATGGGCAAGCAGGACCTGATGTTCGCCGGCGGCGGGGAGGAGCTCGACTGGACGCTGTCGTGCCTCTTCGACGCGATGGGCGCGATGAGCGCGAAGTTCAACGACACGCCCGAGCGGGCCTCCCGCGCCTTCGACGCGGACCGCGACGGCTTCGTGATCTCGGGCGGCGGCGGTATCGTGGTGCTCGAGGATCTGGAGCGCGCGAAGGCGCGCGGCGCGAAGATCTACGCCGAGGTGACGGGCTACGGCGCCACGTCGGACGGCCACGACATGGTGGCGCCCAGCGGAGAGGGCGGCGAGCGGGCCATGCGCCTTGCGCTCCAGACGCTGCCGGAGGACCGGCGCGTGGGCTACATCAATGCGCACGGCACCTCGACACCCGTCGGCGACGTGGGCGAAGTGGAGGCCGTGCGCCGCATCTGGGGCGCGGGGTCGACGCCACTCATAAGCTCCACCAAGTCGATGACCGGCCACAGCCAGGGCGCCACCGGCGCGCAGGAGGCGATCTACAGCCTCCTGATGCTGGAGCACGATTTCATCGCGCCCTCGATCAACGTCGAGACCCTCGATCCGGGGATTACCCCGGGCGAGATCGCGACCGCGCGGGTGGACGACGCCGGGCTCGACACGGTCATGACCAACAGCTTCGGCTTCGGCGGCACGAACGGCGCGATGCTGCTGAGCAAGTATCACGGGTAGGGACGGGCGATGGCAGGGCAGCTTACGGGCAAACGCGGTCTGATCATGGGCGTCGCCAACGACCGCTCGATTGCCTGGGGCATCGCGCAGGCCATGCACGCGGCGGGCGCGGAGCTCGCCTTCACCTACCAGGGGGAGGCCTTCGGCAAGCGGGTCGAACCGCTGGCCGCCTCGGTGGGCTCGGACCTCCTCGTCGATTGCGACGTGACCGACGACGCGGCGATGGACGCGGCCTTCGCGGCGCTCGCCGCGCGCTGGCCCACGATCGACTTCGTGGTGCATGCCATCGCCTATTCCGACAAGTCGGAGCTGACGGGTCGCTTCATCAACACGACCCGCGACAACTTCAAGCACTCGCTGGACATCTCGGCCTATTCCTTCATCGACGTGGCGCGGCGCGCGCAGCCGCTGATGGCGGAGCAGGGAGGCGCGCTGATGACGCTGACCTACCAGGGCTCCAACCGCGTCGTGCCGAGCTACAACGTGATGGGCGTCGCCAAGGCCGCGCTTGAGGCGGCGACGCGCTACCTCGCCAACGATCTCGGCCCCGAGGGCATCCGCGTGAACGCGCTGTCGCCCGGGCCGATGAAGACGCTCGCCGGCGCCGCGATCGGCGGCGCGCGGCGCACCTACAAGCACACCGGGATGAACGCGCCGCTGCGCGCCAACGCCACGCTGGAGGCGGTGGGCGGCACGGCGGTCTGGCTCGCGTCCGACGCGGGCGCCTGCACGACGGGCGAGATCGTGCATGTCGACGGCGGCTTTCACGTCCTCGGGATGCCGCAGATCGAGAACCTCTGACGCCACGCGCCTCGGCCTCGCCGGCCGCCCGCCGCGCTCAGAACCACTGCCCGGGCTCCATCAGCCCGAGGTCCAGCAACTGGCGGGAGTGCCACTCGAAGGGCACGGAGTTGCGCCAGCGGAAGCTCGCGATCGCGTCGCGCGAGCCGGGGTTCGCGCGCAGCGCCTTCGCCGTGCGGAAGCTCGCCACCGCCGCCGTCAGGTTGTTGTGCCAGGGGCAGGCGTAGGTGTTGTATTCCTCGTCCGAGAAGGTGTGATCGGCCCGCAGCCTGAGCCCCGGCTTCGCGCGGAAGAGCCCGACGCGGTCGATCTTGCGCCGGTCGGGGGGCACATGCTCCTCGAAGCGCCAGCGCAGCCCGCCGAAGAAGTCGAGCTGGCGCTCCTTCGGGTGGTCGTGGTTGGCCGGGTCGGGGCGGGCGAGCGCGTAGTAGCCCGTGCGGTCCAGCATCGCGTCGTCGAGCGAGACGGCGTTGGGCGCCTCCGCCAGATCGGGCGCGTAGAGGTCCACGACGAAGGTCAGCATCGCGTCGCGCCGCTCCTCGGCGTGGAAGGTGAGCATCTCGCCCACCGTGCGCGTCTCGCAGAAGGGATAGAAGAGGAACTCGGCGTTGTAGCAGTAGAAGAACCACGTGCCGGGCGCGGCGTCGGTCAGCCGATCCACCGCGCGGCGCAGCGCGCCCTTCGCCCAGGGGTCGTGGCGGATGCGGTGGACGCTTTCCACGAGGTCGGGCGCGAGGGCGATCTCGTCGGGCATCAGGCAGAGCAGCGCGCGGAAGCCTTGTTGCTGATGGTGGCGCAGCGTCGTGTCGAGCGCGACGCCGTCCTCGGCGAGGATCACCGCCACCGGCCCCCGCGCCAGCGCCGCGCGGCCGCGGCGCAGGAAATCCTCCAGCCCGTCGTAGTGCATCCCTGACCCTCCGGCGGCGACGCTCGTCCAGCCCGCGCCACATTGCAAGAGCGGCCCCGTCCGCGCTAGAGACGCGGGGCGAACAGGAGCCCCAGATGACCGAGCCGCGCAAACTCTACGTCCGGACCTACGGCTGTCAGATGAACGTCTACGACAGCGAGCGCATGGCCGAGGCGCTCGCGCCGGCGGGGTATGTCACCACCGACAGCCCGGACGACGCGGACATGATCCTGCTCAACACCTGCCACATCCGCGAGAAGGCGGCGGAGAAGGTCTATTCCGAGCTCGGCCGCTTCAAGCCGCTCAAGGCCGCGCGCCCCGACCTGAAGATCGGCGTGGCGGGCTGCGTCGCGCAGGCCGAGGGCGAGGAGATGATGCGCCGGCAGCCGATGGTCGACCTTGTGATCGGGCCGCAGAGCTACCACCGCCTGCCCGCGCTCGAGGCGAAGCTGCGCGACGGCGGCCGCGCGGTCGAGACGGAGTTCCCGGCCGAGGACAAGTTCGACCATCTGCCGAAACGGCCGAAGGCCATGCGCGGGCCGACGGCCTTTCTCACCGTGCAGGAGGGCTGTGACAAGTTCTGCGCCTTCTGCGTGGTGCCCTATACCCGCGGCGCGGAGGTCAGCCGGCCCGCCGCCCGCGTGCTCGCGGAGGCGCGCGATCTGGTGGCGCGCGGCGTGCGTGAGGTCACGCTGCTCGGCCAGAACGTCAACGCCTACCACGGCGAGGGGCCGAAGGGGGGCGAATGGTCGCTCGCGCGCCTCGTACGCGCGCTCGCCGAGGTCGAGGGGCTGGAGCGCATCCGCTACACCACCTCGCATCCCAACGACATGGACGATGACCTGATCGCGGCGCACGGCGACTGCGACAAGCTCATGCCCTACCTGCACCTTCCCGTGCAGGCCGGCAGCGACCGCATCCTCAAGCGGATGAACCGCAAGCACACCGCCGAGAGCTACGTCCGCCTGATCGAGCGCATCCGCGCCGCGCGGCCCGATATCCTGATCTCGGGCGATTTCATCGTGGGCTTCCCGGAGGAGACGGAAGAGGACTTCCGCGCGACGCTCGATCTCGTGGAAGCGGTCAACTACGGCTACGCCTTCTCGTTCAAGTATTCGCCGCGGCCGGGCACGCCCGCGACCGAGCGCGCGCAGGTCGATCCGGCCGAGGCGCAGGAGCGGCTCGAGCGCCTGCAGGCCCTGCTCGGGCGCCAGCAGCGCGCGGTGCAGGACGCCATGGTGGGGCACGAGGTCTCGGTCCTCTTCGAGAAGCCGGGGCGCTTTCCGGGGCAGATGGCCGGCAAGTCCGAGTATCTGCACGCCGTCCATGTCGAGGACCCGCGCGCCGAGGCAGGGCGGATCGCGCGCGTGCGCGTGACCGAGAGCCATCGCAATTCGCTGTCCGGCATCATCGCCGAGACCTGACCGGCCGCGCGGCCTGCGCGCTTCGCCCCGTCGAATCGTTTCCATTTTGCCGATAATGCGTTTCCCGGCACCTGCTGGCGGCCGGATGGGCTGTTTTTCCTTCACAGCGCGCGCGGCTTTGTTAAACTTTTGACGAAGCTGCGTTCGGGCAGGACGATCGCCCGGGCGTTCGGGAAAGTCGTAACGAAAGGGACAGGGGCCGTGGCCAACAGACAAGCAGCAAGCCTGCGTGGGGCGGCCGCCGGGGTCGCGCTGACGCTGGCGAGCGTCCTCGGCGGTGCCGCAGGTGCGCAGGCGGATCAGGCGGAGGGCGCGCGCGCCGTGGACGGCGCGCCGGTGATCGCGACACAGCAGCAGCGGGTCGTGCGGGGAGAACGGTACACCCCCGGCATCTCCGTCACGCCCGACGGCTGCGAGGTCTGGGTCATGGACGACGGGGCCGAAGGCTACGCGGTGGCGAACGTCCGCCCCGACGGCACGCCCGTCTGCCGCGAGATCAACGTGTGCGGGGTGATGAACACGGATCAGTTCTTCGCCACCGACCGCTGGCATATCGGCCAGTCCGGGCGCGAGCGGCTGCGCGAGTTCTTCGATGAGGCGACCGCCTTCGGTTACATCATTGCCGGTCATACCGACTCGCGTGCTTCGGACGAGTACAACATGCGGCTTTCCCAGCGCCGCGCGAACTCCGTGGCCGAGGTCGCCCTCGACGCCGGGGCGCGGGTGATCGACGTGCGCGGGTACGGAGAGCGGCAGCCGCGCGCCACCAACGACACCGCCGAGGGCATGGCGCAGAACCGCCGCGTCGAAATCCTGTGCGTGCGCTGAGGGGAAACACCATGAAAATCGTCAGATTCGCCGTTCTCGCCACGGCCGCGGCCACGCTCGCCGCCTGCTCGGTGGGCCCCGACAAGTCGCGCGACGGCGGCGTCGACGCCAAGAACCTGTCGGAACTGGAGTGGGGCGTCTGGGTCGATCCGCAGGGATGCGACAACTGGATCGCCGACGACGGTGTGGAGGGCTACATGGCCCGCCGGCTGGATCGCTACGGCGAACCCGTGTGTTCGGGTGTCGCACCGCCGGGCGTCGCCACGGGCCCCTTCAAGGAGGGCTCGTCCATTCCGGACGTGCTCTGATCGGGCCGGGCGCGGTCCGGGTTCCCGAAAGGCTGTCCGGGACCAACCCGGGCGGCCCGCGTGTCACGGCGTGCGTTGTTGCATCGCGGCGCGCGGCTTGGCACCCTGCGCGAAAGTCCCGCCTGAGGAGACCCGCGTGAGCACAGGCACCCTGACCGAGGCGCTCGTCGAATTTCCCGACAACCGGCTTCTCATCGACCTCTGCGGCGAACACGACCGCCATCTCGCGGAGATAGAGACCAAGCTCGACGTCCAGATCATGCGCCGTGGCAACCAGCTGGCCGTGATCGGGGAGGAGGCGGCCCGGCAGGAGGCGGTCGAGGTGCTCGAATCGCTTTACCGCCGCCTCGAACAGGGTCGCAGTGTCGAGCGTGCCGATGTCGACCGCGAACTCCGCACCGGACAGGGGCAGGGCGGTCAGCTCGAGATGTTCGGCGCCGGCCCGGTCGAGATCAAGACGCGCAAGAAGCTCGTGGAGCCGCGTACCGATGCGCAGCGCGCCTATGTCGGCGCACTTTTCCGCAACGAGCTCGCCTTCGGCATCGGCCCGGCGGGCACCGGCAAGACCTATCTCGCGGTCGCGGTGGGCGTCTCGATGTATCTCGCCGGCCGGGTGGACCGGCTGATCCTCTCGCGCCCGGCGGTGGAAGCGGGCGAGCGGCTGGGCTTCCTGCCCGGCGACATGCGCGAGAAGGTCGATCCCTACATGCAGCCGCTTTACGACGCGCTGAACGACTTCCTGCCCGGCAAGCAGGCCGCGCGGCTGATGGAGGAAAAGACGATCGAGATCGCGCCGCTCGCCTTCATGCGGGGGCGGACGCTGTCGAACGCCTTCGTGGTGCTGGACGAGGCGCAGAACGCCACCTCGATGCAGATGAAGATGTTCCTGACCCGGCTGGGCGAGGGGTCGCGGATGGTCGTCACCGGGGATCGCAGCCAGGTCGACCTGCCGCGCGGCATCGCCTCGGGCCTGCGCGAGGCCGAGCGCATCCTCGGCGCGGTGCCGGGCGTTTCCTTCAACTACTTCACCGCCCGGGACGTGGTGCGCCACCCTCTCGTGGCCGCCATCATCGATGCCTATGACGCCGATGCGTCCGGCTGAGGCGGCGGCGGGCGTCGAGACGCTCGTCGAGGATCCGCGCTGGGCAGAGGTGGATTTGCCCCGTCTGGCGGACCGCGCGGCGGCGGCGACGCTCGTGCATCTCGGGCTCGGCCCTGCCGACTGGGAGATCGCGGTGCTCGGCTGCTCGGACGCGCGCATCACCGACCTGAACGCGACCTTCCGGGCCAAGCCGCGGCCCACGAACGTGCTCAGCTGGCCCTCGGAGGACCGCGCACCCGGGACCCCCGGCGCGGCCCCCGCGGCCCCCGATCCGGCCGAGCCCGAACTCGGCGACGTGGCGCTCGCCTTCGAGACCTGCGCGCGCGAGGCGGAGGCGGCGGGCAAGTCGCTCGGCGACCATGCGACGCATCTGATCGTGCACGGGATTCTGCATCTTCTGGGCCACGATCACGAGACCGAGGCCGATGCGGCACGGATGGAGCGGCTCGAGGCGGAGATACTTGGCAAACTGGGGCTCCCTGACCCATATTCGTAGCGGCGGCCCCGAGGCCGCGATCTGGAACGAGAGAGATGGACGGAAGCGACGATTCGTCTAGCGCGGCGCACGGCGCGCAGGACGATCCCCCCCAATCACCCGACGGCGGCCTCTGGCGGCGGCTCCTCGATGCGCTCAACCCGGCGGGCGACGAGGACACCCCGGATGAAGAGGGCGCCGACGGCACGCCGGCCGACCGGCGCCAGACCCACGGTCTCGTGAACCTGCGGCGCCTGCGCGTCGAGGACGTGGCCATCCCCAAGGCCGAGATCGTGGCCATCCCCGACAGCGTGACCCGCGACGAACTGGTGGGCGTCTTCCGCGAAAGCGGGCTGACGCGGCTGCCGGTCTATCACGGCACGCTCGACACGCCGGTGGGGATGCTGCACCTCAAGGACTTCGCGCTGAAGCACGGCTTCAACGGCGACGGACAGGACGTCGACATCGGGGCCCTGCTGCGCCCGCTGCTCTACGTGCCCCCCTCCATGCCGATCGGCGTGCTGCTCACGAAGATGCAGTCCGAGCGGCGGCACATGGCGCTGGTGATCGACGAATACGGCGGCGTGGACGGCCTGCTGACGATCGAGGACCTGATCGAGCAGGTCGTGGGCGAGATCGAGGACGAGCACGACACCGACGAGGACGCGCTCTGGGTGCGCGAGAAGGCAGGGTGTTACCTGGCGCAGGCGCGCACCACCGTCGAGGAGTTCGAGCAGGAAATCGGCATCGATCTTTCCGGCGCCGAAGGCATCGACTCCGAGGAGATCGACACGCTCGGCGGGCTCGTCTTCATGCTCTCGGGCCGTGTGCCCGCGCGCGGCGAGGTGGTCGAGCACCCCACCGCCGTCGAATTCGAGGTGGTGGACGCCGATCCCCGCCGGATCAAGCGTCTGCGCATCCGCGTGCCCGAAACACCCGATGTCTGACGATGGCGCGACCGCGGCCCGCGCGGCCGCGTGGCCGCGGCGGGCGGTGGCGCTGCGGCTGATTGCCGCACCCGCGGCCGGCGCCGCCGCGGCGCTGGGCCTTGCGCCCTTCGGGATCTGGCCGGCGACGGTGGTCGGCCTCGCCGTGCTGGCGATGCTCTGGCAGGCGGCGCCGAGCCCGCGCGCCGCGGGATGGACGGCGTTTCTTTTCGCCACCGGCTATTTCGCCGTGGCGCTGCACTGGATCGTCGAGCCCTTCGCCGTCGAGCCGGAGCTCTACGGCTGGATGGCGCCCTTCGCGCTCTTCCTGATGGCAACCGGGCTTTCGCTCTTCTGGGCGCTCGCGGGCTGGGCGGCGGCGCGGGCGCGGCTCGGGCTCGCCGGGCTCGCCGCGCTTCTCGCCCTGGCCGAACTCGTGCGGGCGCATCTCTTCACGGGCTTTCCCTGGGCGATGCCGGCGCACGCCTGGATCGGGACGGCCCCGATGCAATGGGCGGCCTGGATCGGGCCGCACGGGCTGAACCTCGCCACGCTGGCGGTCGCGCTGCTGCCGGCGGCGCTCTGGTCCGGCGGGCGGCGTGTCGTCGGGGCCGCCGCGCTCGCGGCCGGCGTCGCCGTGCTCTGGGCGGGAGGGCTTGCGCGGGACATGCAGGCGGCTCCCGATCCGCGGTCGGAGACCGTGCGCCTCGTCCAGCCCAACGCGCCGCAGCAGGAGAAATGGGACCCGGACCGCATCCCCGTCTTCTACGCCCGGCAGGTGGGTTACACGATGGCGGCGCCGCGGCCGGACCTGATCCTGTGGCCCGAGACGGCGCTGCCGGGGCTTCTGGAGCGTTCCGAACAGCCGCTCGCCCATATCGCCGACGCGGCCGGCGGCGCGCCCGTGGTGCTCGGCATCCAGCGCGGAGAGGCGGGACGCTTCTACAATTCCGCCGTGCTGATCGGTCCCGAGGGCGAAGCGCGGGACGTCTACGACAAGCATCACCTCGTGCCCTTCGGTGAATACATGCCCTTTCCGGCGTTCTGGGACCGGCTCGGCATCGCGGGCCTCGCCGTGCGGGCGGAGGCGGGCTACACCCCGGGGCCCGGGCCGCGCACGCTGGACCTCGGGGCGCTCGGCCGCGCGCTGCCGCTCATCTGCTACGAGGCCGTCTTCCCGGAGGACGCCGCCGGCGCGCCGGAGCGGCCCGCGATGCTGCTGCACCTGACGAACGACGCGTGGTTCGGCACCTTCTCGGGACCCTACCAGCACCTTGCGCAGGCGCGGCTCCGCGCGGTGGAGCAGGGCGTGCCGGTCCTGCGCGCGGCCAACACCGGCGTCTCGGCGGTGATCGACGCGCGCGGCGGGCTGGGGGAGACGATCCCGCTCGGCGAGGCGGGCTACGTCGATGCCGCGATCCCGGCCGCTCTGCCGCCCACCCTCTACGCGCGCACCGGTGGCTGGCCCGCGGCCGCGGCGATGGTGGTGCTTCTGGGCCTCGCCGCCGCAGGCCGCCGTGCGGGCAGGCGTTGACCTTTCGTCGAGCGCGCTCTAGGCAGGAGCGTCACACACAAACGACCGTCACAACGGCTTCCTGGCGTGGCGGGACAACCTCAATGGAGCACTTCCCATGGCACGCGGCGACTACATCTTCACCTCCGAGTCCGTCTCGGAGGGCCACCCCGACAAGGTCTGTGACCGCATCTCGGACGCGATCCTCGACACGCTTCTCGCGGAGGAGCCCAACGCCCGCGTCGCCTGCGAGACCTTCGCGACAACGGGCCTCGTGGTGATCGGCGGCGAGGTCGGCCTCTCCGATCCCGAGCTTCTCAAGAACTACATGGGCCGCTTCGGCCAGGTCGCGCGCGACTGCATCAAGGACATCGGCTACGAGCAGGAGAAGTTCCACTGGAACACTTGCCACGTGCTGAACTTCCTGCACGAACAGTCCGCCCACATCGCCCAGGGCGTGAACAGGGACGGCGCCGGCGACCAGGGCATCATGTTCGGCTACGCCGTGGACGAGACGCCCGAGCTGATGCCGGCGCCAATCCAGTACGCGCACAAGATCCTGCGCCGCCTGTCGGAGGCGCGCAAATCCGGCCGCGAGCCCGAACTGCGCCCCGACGCCAAGAGCCAGCTCACCGTGCGCTACGAGGACGGCCGCCCGGTCGAGGTGCTGCAGGTGGTGCTCTCGACGCAGCACGCCCACGAGGGGCAGACCTCCGACGACATCCGCGCCATCGTGGAGCCCTACATCCGCGACGTGCTGCCGGCCGAGTGGATCACCGACAAGACCGAGTGGTGGGTGAACCCCACGGGCACCTTCGTGATCGGCGGCCCGGACGGCGACGCGGGGCTGACAGGCCGCAAGATCATCGTGGACACCTACGGCGGCGCGGCGCCGCACGGGGGCGGTGCCTTCTCCGGCAAGGATCCGACCAAGGTGGACCGCTCGGCGGCCTATGCCGCGCGTTATCTGGCGAAGAACGTGGTCGCCGCGGGCCTCGCCCGGCGCTGCACGCTGCAGCTCTCCTACGCCATCGGCGTGGCGCGGCCACTCTCGATCTACATCGACACCCACGGCACGGGGCAGGTGGACGACGCGGTGATCGAACGCGCGATCCCGCAGGTGATGGAGCTCACGCCGCGCGGCATCCGCGAGCATCTGGGCCTCGACCGGCCGATCTACACCCGCACCGCCGCCTACGGCCATTTCGGCCGCGAGCCCGAGGCCGACGGCGGCTTCTCCTGGGAGCGCACGGATCTCGCCGAGGCGCTGAAGAAGGCCCTGTGAGGTCGAGCGCCGCGGCGCGTTGCGCGCCGCGGCCGCCGCGGCTAGACCGCCGCGCATGAGCCGCGACGAGACTCCCAGCGCGCCCTGGCGCAACTTCTACGGCCGCCTCCACGGCAAGCCCCTCAAGCCCAACCAGCGCCGCTGGCTGGAGGAGGATCTGCCACGCCTCGCGCCGGGGCCGGTCGGCCGCGAGGAGAACCCGGAGCGCCGGCCCCTCGACCTCGGCGCGCTCTTCGGGGACGCGCCGGTCTGGCTCGAGGTGGGCTTCGGCGCGGGCGAGCACATGGTGCACCAGGCGACGCGCCGCCCGGACGTCGGCCTCCTCGGCGCGGAGCCCTACGTGAACGGCGTGGCCGCCGCGCTGGGCAAGATCCGGCACGCGGGGGCGACGAATATCCGTCTGCACGCGGGCGACGTGCGCGACCTGCTCGACGTGCTGCCCGCGGGGTCCATCGCGCGGGCCTTCGTGCTTTACCCCGACCCCTGGCCCAAGGCGAAGCACCACCGCCGCCGCTTCGTGACGCCCGAGCACCTCGCGCCGCTGGCGCGTGTGATGGCGCCCGGCGCGGAGCTCCGGATCGCCACGGACATTCCCGACTACGTCCGCCAGACGCTGGAGCAGGTGCCGCGCCACGGCTTCGACTGGCTCGCCGAGCGGCCCGCCGACTGGCGCGCGGCGTGGGACGACTGGATTCCGACCCGCTACGAGCGCAAGGCGCTGCGCGAGGGGCGGCGGCCGCATTACCTGACCTTCCGCCGCAGGTCCGCGGAGGGAGATTTTTCGTCCGAAAAATCTCCCGAAGCCTGAGCGCGCGACGGATGCATGGCCCGCGCCGGGGCGGTTTTTCGTACGAAAAACCGCCCCGCGATCCGCGGTGCTGGACGGCTCCCGCCCCCTCGGCTATCGAGGGCGGCGATCACGAGGGAGGCCGCATGTCCGCAGGCGAGACGCGCCAGCCGATGACCGCCCGCGCCGGCGCGGCGCTCGTCGGCACGGCGGAGATTCCCGGCGACAAGTCGGTGAGCCACCGCGCGCTGATCCTCGGCGCGCTTGCCGTGGGCGAGACGCGCATCACGGGGCTTCTGGAGGGCGAGGACGTGCTGCGCACCGCCGAGGCCATGCGCGCCTTCGGCGCCGAGGTCATGCGCGACGGGCCCGGGCGCTGGCGCGTGCACGGCGTGGGCGTCGGCGGCTTCGCCGAGCCCGACCGGGTGATCGACTGCGGCAACTCCGGCACCGGCGTGCGCCTCGTGATGGGGGCCATGGCGACCAGCCCGATTGCCGCCACCTTCACCGGCGACGCGAGCCTCGTCGGCCGGCCGATGGCGCGGGTGACCGACCCGCTCGCGCTGTTCGGGGCGCAGGCGGTCGGCCGCGCGGGCGGGCGGCTGCCGATGACGGTGGTGGGCGCGCGGGACCCGGTGCCGGTGCGCTACACGCTGCCCGTGCCCTCGGCGCAGGTGAAATCCGCGGTCCTTCTCGCCGGGCTGAACGCCCCGGGGCGGACGGTGGTGATCGAGGCGGAGGCGACGCGCGATCACACCGAGCGCATGCTGGCGGGCTTCGGCGCCGAGGTCGCGGTGGAGGACGCCGAGGAGGGGAGGGTGGTCACGCTGACCGGCCAGCCGGAACTCGTCGCGCAGACGCTCGCCGTGCCGCGCGATCCCTCGAGCGCGGCCTTCCCGGTCTGCGCGGCGCTGATCGCGGAGGGCTCCGAGGTGCGCGTGCCGGGCATCGGGCTCAACCCGACGCGCGCGGGGCTTTACGAGACGCTGCGCGAGATGGGCGCGGATCTCGCCTTCGAGGACCGGCGCGAGGAAGGGGGCGAGCCTGTGGCCGATCTCGTCGCGCGCTTCTCGCCCGGGCTGCGCGGCACAGAGGTGCCGCCCGCGCGCGCGGCCGCGATGATCGACGAATACCCGGTGCTCGCCGCCGTGGCCGCCTGCGCCGAGGGGCCGACGGTGATGCGCGGCGTCGGCGAGCTTCGCGTGAAGGAGAGCGACCGCATCGCCGCCATGGCCGAGGGGCTGCGCGCCTGCGGCGTCGCGGTGGAGGAGGGCGAGGACTGGTGGATCGTCCACGGCCGCGGCGCGGGCGGCGTCGCGGGCGGCGCCACCGTGGCGAGCCGGCTCGACCACCGCATCGCCATGTCCTTCCTCGTGCTCGGCCTCGCCGCGCGGGCGCCGGTGACGGTGGACGACGCCGCGCCGATCGCCACCTCCTTTCCCGATTTCCTGCCCCTGATGCGCGGTCTGGGCGCTGACATGGCGACGGAGCACGTCGCGGCATGAGCGCGCGCCGTGCGCTCCTCGGGCTCGCGGCTGCGACCGGGGCGGTCTATGCCGCGCTGCTCTGGTTCGGCGTCGTGCGGCTGACGCAGGAGGCCGGGGGGCTGCCGCCCTTCGACGTTCGCCCGCTCGGCTACGATCACGCGGCGGCGGAGGCCTATCTCGCGGCGTTGAGCGAGGCGGGGCAGCACCTGCGCCTCGGGCCCGTGGGCGCGCTCGACACGGCGTTTCCGATCATGCTCGGCGTGCTCCTGGCCGCGCTCCTCTGGCGGCTCGGGCGGCCGTGGCTCGCGCCGCTCCCCCTGCTCTACAGTGCCGCCGATCTCTGGGAGAATGCGCGCGTGCGGGCGATGATAGAGGCCGGGCCGGAGCGCGTGACGCCGGCCATGGCCGAGGGGGCGAGCGCGGTCACGCAAGGCAAATACGCGTTGCTCGTCATGTCGCTCGCCCTTCTCTGGGCGGTGTGGCGGCGGCGCTGAGGGAGACGGACATGACACTGACGATCGCGGTGGACGGGCCGGCGGCGAGCGGCAAGGGCACGATCGGCCGCGCGCTCGCCGCGCGCTTCGGTCTCGGATATCTCGACACCGGGCTTCTCTATCGTGCCGTGGGGCGGCGGATGCTCGACGGCGAGGATCCGGTGGCGGCGGCGCGCGCGCTTCGCGCCGCGGATCTGGAGGCCGAGGGCTTGCGCGGCCCGGAGGCTGCGGAGGCAGCCTCGAAGGTGGCGGCGATCCCGGAGGTGCGCGCCGCGCTCGTCGATTTCCAGCGCGCCTTCGCCACGCGCGAGGGGGGGGCGGTGCTCGACGGGCGCGACATCGGCACGGTGATCTGCCCCGATGCGCCGGTGAAGCTCTTCGTCACCGCCGCGGCCGAGACCCGCGCCGCGCGCCGGTTCAGGGAACTCGCGGCGGGCGGCCATGCGACGAGCTTCGACGAGGTTCTGGCCGACATCCGTGCGCGGGACGCCCGCGACGCGGGCCGGACCGACGCACCGATGTGCGCGGCCGGGGACGCGGTGCGCATCGACACCACGGAGCTTGACGTCGCGGCGGCCGTGACCCGCGCCGTCGCCGAGGTGGAGGCACGGCATCCGGGCTGCGGCGCCGGCTGACCCGCCGTTGCGCGCGCGGGGCCGGTGCGCGGGGCGTTCCTGCGCTCGGCAGTCTCCCGCGCATCGGTTTGCGTCGCGCGCAGGGGGTGCTACGTGTGCGCCGTGCGAGCGACGGACGGCGCGCACCGAGACCCTGTCTAATGGAGGACACATGCCCCTCAGAAAAACCCTGACCGCCACGACCATGGCCTTCGGCCTCGCGGTGACAGCCCTTTCCGCGCAAAGCGCCGCGGCCCAGAGCGCGGCGGACTACAGCGGCGAGCAGATCGAAGCCTTTACCGTGGCCTATCTCGAGGTGATGAACCTGCGCGAGCAGTATGTCCCGCAGCTTCAGCAGGCCGAGAGCGAGGACGAGCAGAGCGCGATCATCGAAGAGGCCAACGCGGAGATCGTCGACGCGATCGAGGGCACCGACGGCCTGACGCTCGAGGATTACGAGGCCATCGCGGAGGCGGCCGCGGAAGATCAGGACCTTCAGGCGCGCATCGTCACGCGCATGGAAGAGATGGATCAGGGCGCCCAGTGACAGGCGCATCTGTCGCGTCGGGGGGTCCGAAGGCTTGATTTCCCGGCGCGGCGGCGGTAAGGGCGTCTACCTATCCGGTAGGAGTGCGGACGACATCGCAGGACGTGCGCGGGGGCGGAGCGATCCTGCCCCTGTTTGGTGTTGGCCCGAGCCGCCCGGCGAAACGGAAGACCGGCGGACCCAACCGTCAGGCCAGAGAAACCGAAACGAAGGAAACGCACAGCCACATGGCTCAAAACGCTAGCATGGAGGAGTTCGAGGCCCTCCTGAACGAAAGCCTCGAAATGGACACGCCGACCGAGGGGTCGGTCGTCCGGGGCCGGGTCATCGCCATCGAGGCGGGACAGGCCATCATCGACGTCGGCTACAAGATGGAAGGCCGCGTCGAACTCAAGGAATTCGCGAGCCCCGGCGAAGCGCCCGACATCTCCGTCGGCGACGAGGTCGAGGTCTACCTGCGCTCCTCCGAGAACGCGCGCGGCGAGGCGGTGCTCTCCCGCGAGATGGCCCGCCGCGAGGCGGCCTGGGACCGTCTGGAGAAGGCCTACGCCGACGACGCCCGCGTCGAGGGCGCGATCTTCGGCCGGGTCAAGGGCGGCTTCACCGTCGATCTGGGCGGCGCCGTGGCCTTCCTGCCCGGCTCTCAGGTCGACGTGCGCCCGGTGCGCGACGCCGGCCCGCTCATGGGTCTCAAGCAGCCCTTCCAGATCCTCAAGATGGACCGCCGCCGCGGCAACATCGTCGTCTCGCGCCGCGCGATCCTGGAAGAAAGCCGCGCCGAGCAGCGCGCCGAGGTCATCGCCAACCTGACCGAGGGCCAGACCGTCGACGGCGTGGTGAAGAACATCACCGAATACGGTGCCTTCGTGGATCTGGGCGGCGTGGACGGTCTGCTGCACGTCACCGACATGGCATGGCGCCGGGTGAACCACCCCTCCGAGATCGTGTCGATCGGCGAGACGGTGAAGGTCCAGGTCATCAAGATCAACAAGGAGACCCACCGCATCAGCCTCGGCATGAAGCAGCTGCAGGAGGATCCCTGGGATCTGGTGGCCGCGAAGTATCCGCTGGGCTCGGTGCACACCGGCCGCGTGACCAACATCACCGACTACGGCGCCTTCGTGGAGCTGGAGCCGGGGGTCGAGGGCCTCGTGCACGTCTCCGAGATGAGCTGGACGAAGAAGAACGTCCATCCGGGCAAGATCGTCTCCACCTCCCAGGAGGTCGAGGTCATGGTGCTCGAGATCGACCAGGCCAAGCGCCGCGTTTCGCTCGGGCTCAAGCAGACCATGCGCAACCCGTGGGAGGTCTTCGCCGAGACGCATCCGACGGGTACCGAGGTCGAGGGCGAGGTCAAGAACATCACC
>NZ_JAWLFS010000012.1:0-23257 GCF_041685465.1 Rhodosalinus sp.
CCCCGAGGATATTTGGACCAAGAAGAAGGGCCGGGGCACGCCCCGGTGCGTGACGCGATGGCAGAGCAGAAACCCAGCCTGATGCGGCCCCATGCGGTGACGACGGGCGTGAGCGCGCCGGTGGCGGCGCCGATCCAGCCCTCGGTGGTCTATGCCGCCGAGAGCCCCTCGGCCCTCGACGACCAGTACGAGGGGCGGGCCGCGGGCCACACCTACGCGCGCGAGGGGCATCCGAACGCCGCCGCGCTCGCCGCGCGGCTCGCGGCGATGGAGGGCTGCGCGGGCGGGCTCGTCACCGGATCGGGCATGGCGGCGGTGGCCTCGGCGCTGGTCGGGCTTCTGCGCGCCGGCGATCACGTGGTGGGGGGCGATCAGCTTTACGGCCGCTCGCTGCGCATGATGCGGGAGGAGCTGCCGCGGCTCGGGATCGCCACCAGCCTCGCCGACTCGACGGAGGCCGAGGCGGTGGCGGAGATGCTGCGCCCCGAGACGCGGATGATCCTGATCGAGACCGTTTCCAACCCGATGCTGCGGGTGGCCGACCTGGAGGGGATCGCGCGGCTCGCGAAAGAGCGCGGCGTGCTTCTCGCCGTGGACGGCACCTTCACCACGCCGCGGGCGCTGCGGGCCGTCGAGCACGGCGCGGACATCGTCATCCATTCGGTGACCAAGCTGCTGTCGGGTCATGCCGACGCGACGCTGGGCTGGGTCGGCGCGCGCGACGCGGCGCTTCTCGCGCGGATGGAGAGCTTCGCGGTGACGATGGGCCTGACGGCGAGCCCCTTCGACTGCTGGCTCGCCGAGCGCGGGCTTCTGACCTTCGAGCTGCGCTACGACCGGGCGGAGGCGACGGCGGCGGCGCTGGCCGCGCGGCTGGGCGATCTGCCGGGCCTCGGCGGGCTGCGCTACCCGCTGCGCGCCGACCACCCGGACCGGGCGCGCGCCGCGGCGCTCCTGGGCGCGCGCGGCTGCAACATGGTCACCTTCGAGGTGGCCGGCGGGCGCGCGGGCGCCGACGCCTTCGCGCGCGCCGCGGGCGCGGCGGGGCTGCCGATGGCGCCCACGCTCGGGGATGCGGGCAGCACGCTCTCGCACCCGGCGAGTTCCTCGCACCGCGGGCTCGACGCGCCGGCCCGCGCGACGCTCGGCATCACGGAGGGGACCTTCCGGCTGTCGGTCGGTCTCGAGCCGGAGGAGGCGCTCTTCGCGGCGCTCGCCGCCGGGGCCGAGGCAGCGCAGGCGGCCGCCGGCTGAACGCGGCTTTACAACCGCGCGGCGCTCTGGAAATCTCCCGCCGCCCGGGCCTCCGGCCCGCCAGAGGACCCCGTCCCGCGTCATGTCGCATCCCGTCGTCGCATCACTGGTCGCCGCGCTGCCGATGCCCGCGCTCGCCGTCGGGCCGAACGAGCGGATCGAGGCGGCGAACGCCGACGCCGTGCGGCTTTTCGGCGAGGGCACCCAGGGGCGGCATTTCATCACCGCGCTGCGCCAGCCCGCGCTGCTCGACGCCATCGAGGCGAGCCTGCGCGACGGCGAGCGCCGTACCGCGGATTTCCTGACGCACGACCGGGGGCAGGACCTCGCCTTCCGCGTGTCGATCGCGCCGGCGCGGCTGCGCGAGGGGGCGATGCAGGGGCGCGGCGTGCTGGTCGTCTTCGAGGACGTCACGCCGGTGGAGAAGGCCGGGCAGATGCGGCGCGATTTCGTCGCCAATGTCAGCCACGAGTTGCGCACGCCGCTCACCGCGCTCATGGGCTTCATCGAGACGCTGAAGGGCCCGGCGCGGGAGGACCCGGCCGCGGCCGAGCGGTTCCTCTCCATCATGGAGGCGGAGGCGAGCCGCATGAACCGGCTGGTGGGCGATCTCCTGTCGCTGAGCCGGGTGGAGGCGGACGAGCGGATGCGCCCGGCCGAGCGGGTGGAGCTCGGCGCGCTCCTGAGGGCGAGCGTGGCGGGCCTCGCGCCGCTCGCCTCGGAGGCAGGGGTGACGCTGGTCGACGCGCTGCCCGCGGACACGGACGGCCCCCTCGTGCCGGGCGACGCGGACCAGCTGCGGCAGGTCTTCTCGAACCTCGTCGAGAACGCGATCAAATACGGCGGCGCGGGTTCAGAGGTGCGCGTGGCGATGGACCCGCCGGCCTACGAGCCGCGCCTGCGCGCGACCGGCGTGCGCGTGCGCGTCGCCGATACGGGGCCGGGCATTTCCGAGATTCACCTGCCGCGGCTGACGGAGCGGTTCTACCGCGTCGACAGCCACCGCTCGCGCGAGATGGGGGGCACGGGGCTGGGCCTCGCCATCGTGAAGCACATCGTGAACCGGCACCGCGGACGCATGCGAATCGACAGCGCGCCGGGCGAGGGCAGCACATTCAGCGTCGTTCTTCCGGTGGACTGAGGCGGGGGCGGATCGGGTCGTGGCCGGGTCGCGACGCCCCCGGTGCGTGCCTCGGCTGTCGCCGGCAGGGCCATCGGCTGGAGCGTCATGGCCTGCCCCTGAAGCGCGGAGCTCGGCAGGACCGAGCGCGCGGCGGCGCCGGCAACGAGGGGGCGCTGCCCCCTCGGCCCTTGCGGGCCTCACCCCCGGGATATTTGTCGCCAAGAAGAAGGACCGGCCGCGCGCAAGGTGTGTGCGACGCCGGGCGACGCCGTGGTGCGGAGGCTCCGCCCGGATTTGACGCAACGGCAGCCCGGTCCGCAGCGCCCGGAATCTAGACATGTCGTGAAACTGTTACATCGCCGTCACAAAAGCATTGCGCGCGCGGCCTAGGCGGCGGCGTGAGATCGCGCTGCCGCGGTCCGCAACTGAACCTGGGAGTGATTCATGAGCTTCGTCAAACTGTCCGCCTCCGCGCTGGCGCTCGCCGCCGTGTCGGCCACCGCGGTCGCCGCGCAGGATCGTACGCAGATCCGCATCGTCGGGTCGTCCACCGTGTTCCCCTTCGCCACGGCCGTGGCCGAGGAATTCGGCAACACCACCGATTTCGCCACGCCGGTTCTCGAATCGACCGGCTCGGGCGGCGGCCTCAAGCTGTTCTGCGAAGGCGTCGGCGTCGAGCATCCGGACGTCACCAACGCCTCGCGCCGCGTGAAGATGTCCGAGGTCGAGACCTGCCTCGAGAACGGTGTCGAGTTCACCGAGCTCCTCGCGGGCTACGACGGCATCGTCATGGCCAACGCCGCCTCCGGCCCGGCCTACGAACTGAGCCGCGCGCAGATCTGGCAGGCGCTGGCCGCCGAAGGCCCGCGGCCGACCACCTGGGACGAGATCGACCCGGCGCTGCCCGCCGAGGAGATCGAGGTTCTGGGCCCGCCGCCGACCTCCGGCACGCGTGACGCCTTCGAGGAGCTGGTGATGGAAGCCGGCTGCGAGGAAGCGGGCGGCGAGGACTGCGGCGGCGCCGGCATGGAACTCCGCGAGGACGGCCCCTTCGTCGAGGCCGGCGAGAACGACAACCTGATCGTGTCGAAGCTCGAGGCCAACGACCGCGCGGTCGGCATCTTCGGCTTCTCCTTCCTCGATCAGAACCGTGACACGCTGCAGGGCACGACGATCGACGGGGTCGAGCCGACCTTCGACAACATCGCCTCCGACGCCTACCCGGTCTCGCGCTCGATGTTCTTCTACCTCAAGCACGACCACATCGACGTCATCCCGGGCATCAAGGAGTACGCCCGCGAGTTCGTCTCGGCGCAGGGGCCGGACGGCTACCTCGTCGACCTCGGCATGATCCCGGTCTCCGAGGCCGATCAGGAGGCGAACCTCGAGAAGATCGAGACGCTGCCGGGCCTGACGGCCGAAACCTACTGATCCTTCGCCATGATCCGGCCGGGGGCGATGGCGCCCCCGGCCACGCCGGACCGCGCCGAGGTCCGGCTCCCTTTCGTTTCCACCGGTGTCTCAGATGTCCCTGACCCTTTTCACCGTCGTCGCCCTCATCGCGCTGGCGGCCTATTTCATGTCGCGGCGCAAGGCCGTCCTCATCGCCGGCGGGCGGTCGGGCGTGCTGCATTCGCGGCCCGTCTTTCACGGGCTCTACAGCCTGCTCTGGGTGGCGCTGACGGGGATCGGCGCACTCGTCGTGAGCTCGGTGATCGGTGACTGGCTGGTCGACCGGGTGCTCCTCGCCCGGATCGCGGCCGCACAGCCGGACATGGCGCCGCTCCAGCAGCAACTGCTGCTGTCCGACGCCAAGGCGATCGCCGAGGGGCGCATGTCGTCACGCAGCGGCGTGCTGCGCGACCAGATCGCCGACGCCTATGCCTGGATGAGCGCGCTGCGCAACTGGGTGGTGATCGCGCTCAGCATCGGGGGCGCAGCGGTCGCGGCCTGGATCACCCATGGCCGCGTCGCGCCCGCGTGGTGGGCGCGCAACCGGGCCGAACGGATCCTGCGCAACATCCTGCTCGCCATGGCCACGGTCGCCATCCTGACGACGATCGGCATCGTGCTCTCGCTCATCTTCGAGACGGTGCGCTTCTTCGGAATGATCGACTGGCGCATCGACAAGTTCATTCTCGGCACGACATGGAGCCCGCTGTCGGGCGTCTTCGAGGGGCAGATGGACGCCGACACGGTGGGCGCGGTGCCGCTTTTCGCGGGCACGCTGCTCATCACGGCGATCGCCATGCTGGTCGCGGTGCCGGTCGGGCTCTTCTCCGCGATCTATCTCTCCGACTTCGCGTCGTCGCGGGTCCGCGCGACGGTCAAGCCGCTTCTGGAGATCCTCGCCGGCGTTCCGACGGTGGTCTACGGCTTCTTCGCGGCGATCACGCTCGCCCCGGCGCTCCGGGACTTCGGCGAGTTGATCGGCGTGCGGATCGCCTCCGAATCGGCGCTGGCCGCCGGGCTGACCATGGGGATCATGATCATCCCCTTCATCTCCTCGCTCTCCGACGACGTGATCAACGCGGTGCCGCAGAGCCTGCGCGACGGCTCGCTCGCCGTGGGCGCGACGGAGGCCGAGACCATGCGCATCGTGATCCTGCCGGCCGCGCTGCCGGGGATCGTCTCGGCCGTGATCCTCGGCGTGAGCCGCGCGATCGGCGAGACGATGATCGTCGTGATGGCGGCGGGGCAGGGGGCCAACCTGACGGCGAACCCGCTCGAGGCGGTGACGACCGTGACCGTGCAGATCGTCGCGCTGATCACCGGCGACACGGAGGCGTCCACCGCCGCCGGACCCGCCTTCACCCTGGGCTTCACGCTCTTCGTGATGACGCTGGTGATGAACATCCTCGCGCAGCGCCTCGTGCGCCGCTTCCGCGAAGCCTACGATTGAGGCCCTCCGCATGACCGACGCCGCAGCACAGCCCTCCGCCGCCCCCGCGCACGGCAGCCTCGCGGGTGCAAGCAACCGCCTGCGCCAGCGCCGCCGCGCGCAGACCCGCCTCAAGGCCTACGGCATCGCCGCCATCGCCTTTGCCCTGCTGGCGCTGGCGACGCTCGTCGGCTCCGTCGTGGTCAAGGCGACCGGGGCGCTGACGAACACGCATTTCACCTACGAGATGACGCTCTCGACCGAGGCGCTCGGCGTCACCCCCGAGAGCCCGCCGGAGGAGATCCTGCGCGCGCCTTACGGCGACCTGATCGACGAGGCGCTCGAGGCGCGCTTCCCGCTCGCGACCGGGCGCACCGCGCGGCGGGAGGTCGACGCGCTGGTGTCGAACGGCGCGCAGTTCCAGCTCGCGCAGCATGTCGTCGAGAACCCCGAGCTTCTCGGGCAGAGCGTGACCTATCCGCTGATCGCCTCGGACCGCACGGACTACTATTTTCAGGGCGGCTACGGCGATCTGCTGACGCCCGAGGTGGCAGGGCGTCTCACGGTGACCGGGAGCGAGGACGGAACGCTCGACATCCGGTCCTCGGAAGAGGATTTCGCCGAGGCCCTGCAGACAGTGAAGCAAAGCCTTTACGGCGACGCCGACCGGCTGCGCGAACAGGCCGCGCGGCAACAGAACGCCGTGCGCGTCTACGGCGAGCGTGCCGCGGCCGCGGAGACCGAGGAGGCGCGCGAGGCGCAGCTCGAACGTCAGGCACAGGCCGAGGCCAAGCGCGACGACCTGCTGGCCGAGGCCGAGGCGCTGGAGGAGCGCGCCGCCGCGGACGCCGGCACCGAGCCGCTGGACGCCGAGAACATCTCGCTCCTGATCGAGGCCGGTGGCGGCTGGATCAAGATGACCGAGGTGAACCGCAGCGGCGGCGAGGGCGTCGCGCTGACCGAGGTCGATCTGCCGATCGAGACCAGCGCGGACTGGCGCTTCCGCACGACCACCCTGCCGGAAGGCAGCCGTCGCGTCAGCGACCGTCAGATCGCCTGGCTCGAGACGCTGAAGGCCGAGGGCGCAGTCGAGCGCGACTTCAACACACGTTTCTTCACCGCCGCCGACAGCCGGGCACCGGAGCTCGCGGGCATCCGCGGCGCGCTCGTCGGGTCCTTCTGGACGATGATGGTCACCTTCGCGCTCGCCTTCCCGATCGGCGTGCTGGCGGCGATCTACCTCGAGGAATTCGCGCCGAAGAACCGCTTCACCAACTTCATCGAGGTCAATATCAACAACCTCGCGGCGGTGCCCTCCATCGTCTACGGCCTGCTCGGGCTGGCGGTCTTCATCAACGTCTTCGGCGTACCGCGCTCCGCGCCGCTCGCCGGCGGCCTGGTGCTCACGCTGATGACCCTGCCGACGATCATCATCGCCGCGCGCGCCGCGATCAAGGCGGTGCCGCCCTCGATCCGCGAGGCGGCGCTCGGCGTCGGCGCCTCGAAGATGCAGGCGAGCTTTCACCATGTCCTGCCGCTGGCGATGCCGGGGATCCTGACCGGCACGATCATCGGCATGGCGCAGGCCCTGGGCGAGACGGCGCCGCTCATCATGATCGGCATGGTCGCCTTCATCGTCGAGACGCCGAGCGGAATCACCGACAGCGCGACGGTGCTCCCGGTGCAGATCTTCCGATGGTATGATTTCCCCGAGCCGGGCTTCGAGGCGCGGGCGGCGGCGGCGATCTGCGTGCTGCTCACCTTCCTGATCGCGATGAACGCCCTGGCGATCTTCCTTCGCAAGCGCTTCGAGCGGCGCTGGTAAAAGAATGGACCAAGCGATGTACGATACCTCCAAGACCGCGGACAGCGCCACCGAGCAGATGTCGACCAAGTTCCACTGCGCCGACGTTCAGGTATTCTATGGCGAGACGCACGCCATCAAGGACGTGAACGTCGACATTCAGGACAAGACGGTGACGGCCTTCATCGGCCCCTCGGGCTGCGGCAAGTCGACGTTTCTGCGCTGTCTGAACCGGATGAACGACACCATCGACGTCGCGCGCGTGCAGGGCACCATCCTGCTCGACGGGGAGGACGTCTACGACGCGCGCGTCGATCCGGTGCAGCTTCGCGCGAAGGTCGGCATGGTGTTCCAGAAGCCCAACCCCTTCCCGAAGTCGATCTACGAGAATGTCGCCTACGGGCCGAAGATTCATGGCATGGCCCGGAACAAGGCCGATCTCGACGTGATCGTGGAACGCGCATTGCGCCGCGCCGCGCTCTGGGACGAGGTCAAGGACCGCCTCGACGCGAGCGGCACGGGCCTTTCCGGCGGGCAGCAGCAGCGCCTCTGCATCGCGCGCGCCGTGGCGACGGAGCCCGAGGTGCTGCTGATGGACGAGCCCGCCTCGGCGCTCGACCCGATCGCGACGAGCCAGATCGAGGAGCTGATCGACGAGCTCCGGCAGAACTACGCGGTGGTGATCGTCACCCACTCGATGCAGCAGGCCGCACGCGTCAGCCAGAAGACGGCCTTCTTCCATCTCGGAAATCTCGTGGAATACGACGATACATCGAAAATCTTCACCAATCCCGAGGATCCCCGGACCGAGAGCTACATCACCGGCAGGATCGGATAAGGCAGGCGATGCAGGAAATTCCGCATATCAGCTCGGTCTACGACCGTGATCTCGAATCCATTCAGGCCAGCATCATGAAGATGGGTGGCCTGGTGGAAGCGGCGATCATGAAGGCCGCCAACTCACTGGAAAGGCGCGACGAGGCGCTCGCCGAGGAGGTCCGGCAGGGCGACCTCGCCATCGACGAACTCGAGGAGCAGGTCAACGACGAGGTGGCGCGCGTCATCGCGCTGCGCGCGCCGACGGCCGTCGATCTGCGCGTCGTGCTCTCGGTGATGAAGATCGCCGCCAACCTCGAGCGGATCGGCGATCTCTCGAAGAACATGGCCAAGCGCACCGGCGTGCTGATCCAGATGCAGACGATTCCCGGCGCGCCGGCGGCGCTGCGCCGCATGGCGCGCGAGGTCGAGCTGATGCTCAAGGACGCGCTCGATGCCTATATCCAGCGCGACGAGCAGCTCGCCCGCGACGTGATCGCCCGCGACGCCGATCTCGACCAGATGTACAACGCGATCTTCCGCGAGTTCCTGACCTTCATGATGGAGGACCCGCGCAACATCACCGCCTGCATGCATCTGCATTTCATCGCCAAGAACATCGAGCGGATGGGCGATCACGTCACCTCCGTCGCCGAGCAGGTGATCTTCCTCGTCGTGGGCGAGACCCCGCGCGAGCGACGGCCGAAGGCGGACAAGACCTCCTACGATCCGGATCTCGCCCCGGATGCCGGCGAGGGCGGAGACTGAGCCCATGTCCATCGATCAGCCCGTCGTTCTGGTCGTGGAGGACGAGCACGCGCAGCGCGAGGTGCTCTCCTACAACCTCGAGGCCGAGGGCTTCCGCGTCGCCAAGGCGATCAACGGCGAGGAGGCGCTTCTGCTCCTCGAAGAGGAGGCTCCCGATCTGGTGGTGCTCGACTGGATGCTGCCGAACGTCTCCGGCATCGAGATCTGCCGCCGCATCAAGCTGCGTCCGGAAACCCGGAATGTGCCGGTCATCATGCTCTCGGCCCGCTCGGAAGAGGTCGACCGCGTGCGCGGTCTCGAGACCGGCGCCGACGATTACGTCGTCAAGCCCTATTCCGTGGTCGAACTCATGGCGCGCGTGCGCGCGCAACTCCGGCGCACGCGGCCCGCGGCGGTGGGGCAGCAACTGATCTACGAGGACATCGTCCTCGACCCCGAGACGCACAAGGTCTACCGGGGCGAGAACAATCTCAAGCTCGGGCCGACCGAGTTCCGCCTCCTCGCCACCTTCATGGAGAAGCCGGGGCGCGTCTGGACGCGCGAGCAGCTTCTGGACCGGGTCTGGGGCCGCGACATCTACGTGGACACGCGCACCGTGGATGTCCACATCGGCCGGTTGCGCAAGGCGCTCTGCCAGCACGGCGGCGGCGATCCCGTCCGCACCGTGCGCGGGGCGGGCTATGCCCTCGGCTGAACTCGGACCTGCGTTATCAGCCAGTTGAAAGACGGACTTCGCGTAAAACCCGAACGCAGGGCGGGCTTGCGCCTGCCGGCCTTCGCCTGCTTCAATCGGCACTCTGGCAAGGCGGGGAGCGCGCGGTGACGAACCTGTGGGACGCGAGCGCAGCGGAGGATTTCGCGGCGCGGCCGCTCGACGCGGCGGTGCAGGCCGATCTTGCGGTGGTCGGCGGCGGCTACACCGGCCTGTCGGCGGCGCTCCACGCGGCAGAGGCGGGCGCGCGCGTCGTGCTCCTCGAGGCGGGGCGCATCGGCGCCGGCGGATCAGGGCGCAATGTCGGGCTGGTGAACGCCGGGCTCTGGCTGCCGCCCGAGGATGTCGCCGCCGCGCTCGGCCCCGAGGAAGGCGCCGCGCTCAACGCCGCGCTCGCGGCCGGGCCGGCAGAGGTCTTCGGGCTGATCGAGCGTCACGGGATCGCCTGCGAACCGGTGCGCGCGGGCACCCTGCATTGCGCCCATGCGCCCGGCGCGATGGCTGATCTCCGCCGCCGTCACGCGCAGGCCGCGGCGGCCGGGGCGCCGGTTGCGCTGCTCGACGCGGCCGAGGCGCAGGCGCGCACCGGAAGCCCGGCGGTGCACGGTGCGCTGCACGATGCGCGCGCCGGGACGATCCAGCCGCTCGCCTATGCGCGCGGCCTGGCGCGGGCCGCGCAAGGCGCCGGCGCGCACCTGCACGAAGACTCGCAGGTAACTGAAACGGAATACGAAAACGGGGTCTGGCGGCTGCGCACGGGGCAGGGTGGCGCGGTCACCGCGCGCCGGCTCCTGATGGCGACCAACGCCTATCACCGCGCGCCGCGCGGGACGGATCTGCCGCGAACGGCGACACTGCATTTCTTCCAGCTCGCCACCGCGCCGCTGCCGCCGGGAGAGCTCGCCGGGGTTCTGCCGGGTGGCGAAGGCGCCTGGGACACCGGCACGGTGATGACCTCCTTCCGCCGCGACGCGGCCGGGCGCGTGATCCTCGGCGGCATGGGCCGGCCCGAGGGGCTCGCGCGGACGTTTCACCACGGCTGGGCACGGCGCAAGCTCGGGCAGCTTTTCCCGTCGCTCGCCGGAGTGCGCTTCGAGCATGCGTGGAGCGGGCGCATCGCCGTCACCGGCGACCATCTGCCCAAGGTGCTGCGCCTCGGGCGCGGGGGGCTCGCCGTGTTCGGATATTCCGGCCGCGGCATCGCGCCGGGCACCGTGCTCGGCCGCGCCGCCGCCGAGGCGCTGGTCGAGGATCGGGAGGCGGCGCTGCCGATCGCGGCGCGCGACGCATACGACGATCCGGCGCCGCGGCTTCGCAGCGCGATCTACGAGGCGGGGGCGCTCGCGTGGCATGGCGCGGCGGCGCGGCTGCGCAGGTGAGAGCGCCGTCGCGTTGCCCTTATCCATAAGTCGCATAATCAATATTATGTTAAATTTCTTCATACCACGGGCCGTCCCGGGCGCGCGGCCGATGCCGGATGGCTGGACAGACGCCGCGCCGCGTGGCTAAGGCTTTGCCGAACCTCAGGAGCATTCCGATGCCGCGCGCGCTGATCCTCAACGGCCCCAACCTCAACCGCCTCGGCCAGCGCGAGCCCGGCGTCTACGGCCGCGTGACGCTGGCCGAGATCGAGGCGCTGGTCCGCGACCACGCTGCGCGCCACGATGTCGATATCGAGACGCTGCAGAGCAATCACGAAGGCGCGCTGATCGACGCGATCCACCGCGCCGCGGACACTGCCGACGGCATCGTGCTGAACGCAGGCGCCTACACCCACACCTCGGTCGCGCTCCACGACGCCATCGCCTCCGTGGCGGTGCCCGTGGTCGAGGTGCATCTCTCGAACATCCATGCGCGCGAGGCGTTCCGCCACCGGTCGTTCATCGCGCCGGTCGCGCTTGGTCAGATCGCGGGCTTCGGGCCGCAGGGCTACCTTCTCGCGCTGGACGCGCTGCGCGCGCATTGGGCGGCCTCCGCGACCTGACGCGGCCGTATCGAGCGGGGTCTTTTCTGTCCCCAAGGCGCGACGCGGCACGCCGGTTGCGCCGCAAGGACCGTTCGCGCGCGTCGGACGCGAAAGAGACGCATGCAAACTCATTGATCCAAAAACCATATTCGCTTTTTTTACCCGATAGTCAGTTTTCCCGCGCTTCCGTCTGAACCCGCCGTCGTGAGATTGTCATTTCGTTCCGTGAGTGGTGGTCGGAATTTGACCGGCCTGGAACGTGAGGGGGCCGCAACCCTGTGATTTCAGGGCGCTGCGGCTCCCGTCCGGGCTGCGGCCCGTAACCCGGCCTCGTGCTGCGTCATCCCCGATCGCAGGCGGGGCCCTGGAACCGGTGCCGCCCTGCCGCGGCGCCGGTTCCGCCGAAGGCCGGCCCCCCGAGCCATCGCACGAACCGACCTTCGCCCCGCATGCGGCGGGGCCCACGAAAAAGGGCCGCACCCTGCGGCGCGGCCCTTTGCAACGATTTGCGCGTGGCGCTCAGCCTTGCGCGGCCTTGGCGACCTCGGCCGCGAAATCCTCCGCCTCGCGCTCGATGCCTTCGCCCACGGCCATGCGGACGTAACCGAGGATCTCGGCGCCGGCCTCCTCGGCGGCCTGCGCCACGGTCTTGTCCGGGTCGACCACGAAGGCCTGCCCGAGAAGCGTCACCTCGCCGAGGTACTTCTTCATGCGGCCCTCGATCATCTTCTCGATGACCTGCTCGGGCTTGCCGGATTCGCGTGCCTGATCGGTCAGCACGCGGCGCTCGCGCTCGAGCACCTCCGGATCGAGTGCGGTCTCGTTCAGGGCCTGCGGCGAAGCGGCGGCGATGTGCATCGCGACCTTGCGGCCGAAGGCCTCGTCACCGCCCTTCATCGCCACGAGAACGCCGATCTGCCCCATGCCGGGCGCGGCGGCGTTGTGGACGTAGGAGACGACGCTCGGCCCCTCGACCTTCGCCATGCGGCGCAGCGACATGTTCTCGCCGATGGTGGCGATCTTGTCGGTGAGGATGTCGGCCACCGACTTTCCGCCGAGGTCGGCCGCTTTCAGCGCCTCGATGTCGTCGACGGCGAGCGCCTTCTCTGCGACCTGCGTCACGAACTCCTGGAACTCGGCGTTCTTGGCGACGAAATCGGTCTCCGAGTTGACCTCGACCGCGACGCCGGTGCCGCCCTCGACGCGCACGGCGACGAGGCCCTCGGCGGTGGTGCGGTCGGATTTCTTCGCCGCCTTGGCGAGGCCTTTCGTGCGCAGCCAGTCGATGGCCGCCTGCATGTCGCCGTCGGTTTCGGTCAGCGCCTTCTTGGCGTCCATCATGCCGGCGCCGGTCGTCTCTCGCAGCTCCTTCACCTGCTGGGCGGTGATTGCCATGTCGGGCTCTCCTTCGGATGGTGCGACGCCGGTCTGCCCGCGTCGCGTATCAGAGATATGTCATGGGGCGGGCGCCGCGCGCCCTGCCCCGGCCTCAGCTCTGGGCGTTTTCCTGCGCGGGCGCCTCGGCGGGCTCCTCCGCGACCTCCTCGCCGGCGGCCTCGGCCAGCGACCCGAGGTCCACGCCCGCGGCGCCGAGCTGCGCCGACATGCCGTCGAGCGCCGCGCGGCTCACGAGATCGCAGTAGAGCGCGATGGCGCGGGCCGCGTCGTCGTTGCCGGGAATGACGTAATCCACGCCCTGCGGCGAGCAGTTCGTGTCGACCACGGCGACGACCGGGATGCCGAGCTTGTTGGCCTCGGTGACGGCGAGCGCCTCCTTCTTGACGTCGATGACGAAGAGCATGTCCGGGACGCCCCCCATCTCGCGGATGCCGCCGAGCGAATCCTCGAGCTTCGTCTGCTCGCGCTCCATGCCGAGGCGCTCTTTCTTGGTCAGGCCCTGAAAGCCCTGCTCGGCCATCTCGTCGATGTCCTTGAGCCGCTGGATGGAGCGGCTGACCGTGCGCCAGTTGGTGAGCGTGCCACCGAGCCAGCGGTGATTCATGTAGTACTGCGCACATTTCTCGGCGGCTTCGGCGACCGGGCGCTGCGCCTGCCGCTTGGTGCCGACGAAGAGAACGCGTCCGCCCTTGGCGACCGTCTCGCGGACGGCGTTGAGCGCGGCGTCGAGCATCGGCACCGTCTGCGTCAGGTCGAAGATGTGGATTCCGTTGCGCTGGCCGTAGATGAAGGGCTTCATCTGCGGGTTCCAGCGCTGCGTCTGGTGACCGAAGTGCACGCCGGCTTCGAGAAGCTGACGCAGATTGAACTCGGGAAGAGCCATGTCGCGTATCCTTTCCGGTTTGCGCCTCGGCAGGGGGCATCAGGGTCTGACCCCACCGGTGGACGTGCAGGGATGTCTCCCCTGCCCGCCCGGCCCCTGCCTGCGGGATGAATGCCGCGCAGATAGCCCCTTCGCGCGGGGCGCGCAAGAGGGCGCCACTTGCCTCGCGCGACGGGGCAGGTCATTCAGGGGACATGAGCGTCGCGCCCCCCGATATCACGCGCATCGGCCGCCGTCCGCGCACCGGGTGCGCGTTCGCCCCGGCCTGCCGGGCGGCGCCGGCATGATGCGCCCCGATCTCTCCGACGAGGTGGGCGCGGCGCTGGCCGCCGGCCACCCGGTCGTCGCGCTGGAAAGCACGATCATCAGCCACGGCCTGCCCTGGCCGCGCAACCTGGAGCTCGCGCGGGCGGTCGAGGGCGAGGTGCGCGCGGGCGGCGCCGTGCCCGCCACCATCGCCGTGATCGACGGGCGGCTGCGCGCCGGGCTCGACGCCGCGGCGCTCGAGCGGCTGGCGGCGGGCGAGCGTGTCGCCAAGCTCTCGCGCGCCGATCTCGCCGTCTGCATGGCCGAGGGCCGCACGGGGGCCACCACGGTCGCCGCCACGATGATCGCCGCCGCGCGCGCCGGGATCTCCGTCTTCGCCACCGGCGGCATCGGCGGCGTCCACCGCGGGGCGGAAACGAGCTTCGACATCTCGGCCGACCTGCGGGAACTCGCGCAGAGCCCGGTCACGGTCGTCGCCTCGGGGGCCAAGGCGATTCTCGACCTGCCCAAGACCCTCGAGGTGCTCGAGACGCTCGGGGTGCCGGTGATCGCCCATGGTCAAGATGCCTTCCCTGCCTTCTGGGCGCGGGAGAGCGGGCTCGACGCGCCGCTCCGGATGGACGACCCGTCCACGATCGCGCGGGCGCATGTCACGCGCGGCGCGCTCGGGCTGGCCGGCGGGCAGCTCGTCGCCAACCCGATCCCGCCGCAGGCCGAGATTCCGCTTTCCGAGCTCGCGCCGCTCATCGCCCGCGCCCAGGCCGAGGCGGAGGCCGAAGCCGTGACCGGCAAGGCGGTGACCCCGGTGCTCCTCGACCGGCTGCGTGTGCTCACCGACGGCCGGACGCTCGACGCCAACGCCGCGCTGGTGCGCGCCAACGCCCGCCTCGGCGCCGCGATCGCCCAGGAGATCGTCACGGCGGCGGCGGAGACCGCGCCGCGCCGCGGCGCGCCATTGTAGATGGGCGCGCGCGTCTTTACCTTCACGGGGATCACCGCGGACGGCCGGCCAGCACGATGAGCGCACCTCAGACCGACGATCACCCGCAGCCGCGCAAGCCCGGCCTGCTCGCCGGGCTCCGCGCGAGTTTCATCACCGGCATCGTCGTCATCGCGCCGGTGGGGCTCACCGTATGGCTGATCTGGACGGCGATCGGCTGGGTGGACAGCTTCGTGCTGCCCTTCGTGCCGGGCGCCTACCAGCCCGAGCGCCTCTTCCAGCGCATCTTCGGCCCCGAGACGCAGGTCAACGTGCGCGGCCTCGGTGTCGTGGTCTTCCTGCTCTTCACGGTGCTCATCGGCTGGATCGCCAAGGGGGTGATCGGCCGCGCGCTGATTCGCTGGGCCGAGCGACTGGTGGAACGGATGCCGGTCGTGCGCTCGGTCTATTCCGGCGCCAAGCAGATCGCGGAGACCGTCTTCGCCCAGTCCGAGCGCAGCTTCGAGAAGGCCTGCCTGATCCAGTACCCGCGCAAGGACATCTGGGCGATCGGCTTCATCTCGACCGACACGCGCGGCGAGGTGGCCGAGAAGGCCCAGACCGGGAGCGAGCTGCTCTCCGTCTTCGTGCCGACGACGCCCAACCCGACCTCGGGCTTCCTGCTCTTCTTTCCCCGCGAGGACGTGATCGAGCTCGACATGTCGATCGAGGAGGCCGCGAAACTCGTGATCTCGGCGGGCCTCGTCCATCCCAACCCGCGCAACCCGGCCGCCCCGCCCGTGGTGACCGGGCCGGCCCGCGCGGCCGAATGAGCGTTCAGTCGTAGAGCGCGGCGAGGTCGAGCGTCTGGCGCCGGTTCAGATCGCCCCCGTGCGCCGCGAGAAACCCGTCGCAGGCGGCGCGCCCGGCCTCGAAAAGCTCACGGATCACGCTCGGCAAGGGCACCAGCTTGGTCGCCACCGAAAGGCGGTTCATCAATTCGTCGTCGGCGATCATGTGCATCCGCACCCGCTTCATCGCGCCCTCGGGCATCCGCCCCGCGTCCACGAGGCGCTGCACGAAGGCGATGGCCCGCAACTCGCGCAGGAGCGAGGCATTGAAACTGATCTCGTTGATCCGGTTCTGGATCTCCTGCGGCGTCACCGGCAGCGACTCGCGCTCCAGCGGGTTGATGTTGACCACCACGATGTCGTCGGGCAGTTCCGGCGCGAAAAGCGGAAAGAGCGCCGGGTTGCCGCTGTAGCCACCGTCCCAGAAATGCTCGGTCTCGCCGGTCTCCGGATCGCGCACCGGCACCGCCTGGAAGAGCGTCGGCAGACAGGCCGAGGCGAGAATCGCCCGCGGCCCGATGTCGTCACCCGAGAACACGCGCACCTTGCCCGTGCGCACGTTGGTCGCGCCGACGAAGAAGGCCGGCCCCGCCTCGGCGCAGACCTCCCCGTAGTTGAACCCTTCCGCGATCGGCGCCAGCGGATTGCGGTAGAAGGGGCCGTAGACATAGGGCGAGATCGTCCGCGACAGCGCGTCGGCCGCCGAGAAGCCCGGCGAATAGGCGAGCGTCTTCGCCAGGATCCCCGGATCGGGGGCGAACCCGGCCATCCAGGCCGGCATCCGCATGTCGCCCACCGCCCCGATCCGCCCCCAGAGCTCGGCCAGCACCTCCCGCGCGCGCGGCGCGCCGCCCTCGATCAGCCCGGATTTCAGCGCCGCGCCGTTGAGCGCGCCGGCAGAGGTGCCGGAGATTCCCGCGATCTCGAGATCGTCCTCCTCGAGCAGCCGGTCGAGCACGCCCCAGGTGAAGGCGCCATGCGCGCCCCCGCCCTGCAACGCGAGATTGATACGCCGGAGCTCCGCCATCCGCGGTTCCTTCTTCTTGGCCCAAGTATCCTCGGGGGGTGAGGCGGCGCGAGCCGCCGAGGGGGGCAGACAGCCCCCCTGCCCCGGCCCGCCTCAGAGCGCGGTCCAGCCGCCGTCCACGCTGATCGTGGTGCCGGTAATCTGGTCCGCGGCGGGCGAGCAGAGGAAGACCGCCGTCTGCCCGATCTGCCCGGTGCTCGCGAATTCCTTCGACGGCTGGCGCTCGAGCATGACCTTCTCGATCACCTCTTCGCGCTCCATGCCGTATTTCTCCATCGTGTCGGGGATCTGGTGCTCGACCAGCGGCGTGAGCACGTAGCCCGGGCAGATCGCGTTGGCGGTGATCGGCTCGCGCGCCGTCTCCAGCGCGGCGACCTTGGTCAGGCCGACCAGCCCGTGCTTGGCCGCGACATAGGCCGCCTTGTAGGGCGAGGCGGTGAGCCCGTGCGCCGAGGCGATGTTGACCACCCGCCCCCAGCCGGCCGCGCGCATCCTCGGCAGCGCCGCGGCGGTGGTGTGGAAGGCCGAGGACAGCATGATCGCGAGGATCGCGTCCCACTTCTCGCGCGGGAAGTCCTCGATCGGCGCGACGTGCTGGATGCCGGCGTTGTTCACCAGGATGTCGCAGTCGCCCGCGGCCTCGATCAGCGCGGCGCAGGCCTCCGGGTCGGACATGTCGGCCTGCACGTAGCGCGCCGCGACGCCGTGGGTGTCGGCGATCTCCCGCGCGATGGCGTGGTCCTCGTCCCGGTCGGTGAAGGAGTTGATGACCACGTTCGCCCCCGCCCGGGCGAGTTCATGCGCCACGCCGAGCCCGATGCCCGAGGTGGAGCCGGTGATCACCGCCGTCTTGCCTGAAAGATCCATGAAACTGCTCCCGTCGCCATGCCGCGTCGCGGCACAGATCGGCCCCCAGGCCGGCGGAGGCAACCCCTCCGGCGCCGGTGATACGGCGCGGCAGACCAAAAAAAACGCCGGCACAAGGCCGGCGTCCAGTTATTGAGGCAGGTTTCATACAGGCAAGAAACCTATCGAGCAGTACGGTCCTTATAAGCAATCGAGCGCCCGGCGCCAAGGCAAAAGTTTGAAAACGCATGGCGATGCGAGTAACTTCCACGGCAACAAGACAAGGCGTCACGAGCAGTGTTGCAGAAATGAGATCAGTGTTTTTCCGCCCCTGTGCCGCGGCGGCGCTCGGCGTGGCCGTTCTGTTCGCGCCGGCGCCGGCCGTCGCGGAGCCCGCGCATGGCATCGCTATGTATGGCGAGCCGGCCCTGCCACCGGATTTTGTGTCGCTGCCCTACGCCAACCCCGACGCGCCGAAGGGCGGGCGGATCGTCTTCGGCGAGACCGGGGGCTTCGACACGCTCAATCCCTTCACCCTCGCCGGCACCGCGCCGTGGCAGCTCCGGTTCCTCGCCTACGAGTCGCTTCTCGGGCGCAGCTGGGACGAGCCGTTCACCCTTTACGGTCTTCTGGCCGAATCGGTCGAGACCGGGCCGGACCGCCGCTGGGTCGAGTTCACGCTGCGGCCGGAGGCGCGATTCTCGGACGGCACGCCGGTCACGGTCGAGGACGTGCTCTGGTCCCACGAGGTGCTCGGCACCGAGGGGCATCCGCGCTACCGCGCGCTCTGGACCGCGGTCGAATCGGCCGAGGCGGTGGGCGCGCGCACGGTGCGCTTCACCTTTTCCGAGGACAATCCCGAGCTGGCGCTGATCGCAGGGCTGCGCCCCATCCTCAAGAAGGCGCAGTTCGAGGGGCGCGACTTCGCCCGCACGCGTCTCACCGAGCCGCCGATCGGCTCGGCGCCCTATGTCGTCGGCGATCACGAACCCGGCCGCTTCCTCGAGCTCGAGCGCGACCCCGACTACTGGGGCGCGGAAATCCCCTTCCGGGCCGGCACGCACAACTTCGACACGATCCGCTACGAGTATTTCGGCGATTCCACCGCGCTCTTCGAGGCGTTCAAGGCCGGTACGCTGACCGCGCACCGCGAGCCCAACCTCGACGCCTGGGAGACGCGTTACGACTTCCCGGCGGTGCGCCGCGGCGACATCGTCAAATCGGTGATCCCGCATGGCCGCCCCTCGGGGATGACGGGTTTCGTGATGAACACGCGGCGCGATCTCTTCGCCGACTGGCGCGTGCGCGAGGCGCTGCTCTCCGCCTTCAATTTCGAGGCGGTCAACGACACGCTGACCGGCGGGCGGCAGCCGCGAATCACCTCCTATTTCTCGAACTCCGTGCTCGGCATGCGCGATGGCCCCGCCGAGGGGCGCGTGCGCGACCTGCTGGCGCCCTTCGCCGACGACCTGCCGCCCGGCGCGCTGGAGGGCTACGCGCTCCCCGAAAGCGACGGCACGGGGCGCAACCGTGCGGGGCTGCGCCGGGCCATGCGCCTTCTCGGCGAGGCGGGCTGGATCGTGGAGGACGGGCGTCTCGTGAACGCGGAGGGGGATCCCTTCGCCTTCGACCTGCTGATCCGGCAGGGCGCGCAGGAGCATCAGGCCATCGCCGACATCTACGACCGCGCGCTGGAGCGTCTCGGCATCGACATGACCATCTCGACGGTGGACGACGCGCAGTACACCCAGCGCACCGCCGCCTTCGATTTCGACATGACGCCCTACCGCGTCGGGCTCTCGCTGTCGCCGGGGACCGAGCAGCGCCTCTACTGGTCGGCCGAGGCCGCGGAGATGCCGGGGTCGCGCAACTGGATGGGCATGCGCTCGCAGGCCGCCGAGGCGATGATCGACGCGATGCTCGGCGCCGAAAGCCGGGAGGATTTCGTCGCCGCGACGCGTGCGCTCGACCGCGTGCTGACCGCGGGACGCTACGTCATTCCCTTCTACCAGTGGACGGCGAGCTACATCGCGCACGCGGACGAATTGCAGCATCCCGAAGAGCTGCCGATCTATGGGGACTGGGCCGGCTTCCTGCCGGATGTTTGGTGGTACGAGGAGACAGGCGAATGATCCGGGGACTCGCGATCCTGACGCTGGCCGTGGCGCTGACCGGCTGCGGGACCATCGACGGCGTCGGGCAGGACATCTCGGGCGCGGCGCGCACGGTCCAGGGCTGGTTCCGGTAGGGAACGCGCCCGCGCACCGGGCGTTGTCCCGCGAAAGGAGGGATCACGCCATGGACTGGAGCGACATCCGGGCCGACTGGCCCGCCTACGCCCGCATCATCTCGGAACGCTGGCCCAGGGTGCAGGAGGCCGATCTTCTCGCCCTCGAGGGCGAGCGCGACGGTGTCATCGACCTGATCGCGCAGGCCACCGGCCTTGACCGCACCGTGGCAGGGGCCGAACTCGCCGATTGGCAGATGGGCGAGCGTCCTGTGGACGCGCTCATGGACGAGACGCGCGACAACGCCAATATCGCCAAGAGCGCCGCACATGTGCCCGAGGGCGAGGATCCGCTGGCCGACGACGCCGCCTTCGGCGACGAGGATCAGCCCGACCGCCCGATGGGGCGGACCGACTGAGCCGCCCTTGCGCGGGTCTTGCACGGGTCGGGCGCGCTCCGTAAGCGGGGGCGATGCTGTCCGTCTTCGATCAGGGGCCACCGCCGCCCTGCCCCGCACCCTTCAACCTGGCCGCGCATGTGCTCGCGCCGGCGGCATGGGGGCCGGACAAGGTGGCGCTCGCCGTGCTCGGCCCCGCGACTTCCGAGCGCTGGAGCTACGCGCGCCTCGAAGCGGCCGTGCTCGGCACCGCGACGGGGCTTCTGCGCGCGGGCCTCGCGCCCGGCGACCTGGTGCTTCTGCGGCTCGACAACACGGTGGATTTCCCGCTCGCCTTTCTCGGAGCGGTGGCGGCGGGGCTGGTGCCCGTGCCGCTTTCGGCCGCGCTGACCGGGGGCGAGGTCGCGCGCATGGCCGCCGCGCTCGACCCGGCGGCCATGCTGCACGACCCGGCGCTCCCGGCGCCGGAGGGCGATCTGACCCGCATCGAGCTCTCGCGGCTCCGCGGCATGCGCAACCTGCCGCCGGCCGACTACGACCTCGGCGATCCCGACCGGCTCGCCTATGTCGTCTTCACCTCCGGCACCTCGGGCACGCCACGCGCGGTGATGCACGCGCATCGCGCGGTCTGGGCGCGGCGCATGATGCACGCGGGCTGGTACGGGCTGACCGAGGGCGACCGGCTGATGCACGCGGGCGCCTTCAACTGGACCTATACCCTCGGCACCGGGCTCCTGGACCCGTGGAGCGCGGGGGCGACGGCGCTGATCCCCGCGCCCGGCACGACGGCGGAGGCGCTGCCGCTCCTGATGGCGCGGCACGACGCGACGATCTTCGCCGCCGCGCCGGGGGTCTACCGCAAGCTCCTGAAGGGCTGGGGCGCGACGCGGGCGCGGCATCTGCGCCACGGGCTGTCGGCCGGCGAGAAGCTGACCGAGGCGACGCGGGCGGCCTGGGAGGAGGCCACGGGCACGACGATCCACGAGGCCTACGGCATGTCGGAGTGCTCCACCTTCGTCTCCGCCTCGCCCGAGGCGCCGGCGCCGCCCGGCACCCTCGGCCGGCCGCAGCCGGGCCGGCGGGTGGCGATCCTCGGCCCCGACCACGCGCCGCGGCCCCTCGGCGAGGTGGGCACCATCGCCGTGGCGCGGCGCGATCCGGGGCTGATGCTCGGCTACATGGGCGCGCCGGAGGCCGCGGAGGCCCGCCTCGCGGACGACTGGTTCCTCACCGGCGATCTGGGCGCGATGGACGACAGCGGCGCCATCGCCTATCACGGCCGCGCCGACGACCTGATGAACGCGGGCGGCGTGCGCGTCTCACCGGCGGAGGTCGAGGCGGCGCTCGGCGCCTTTCCGGGCATCGGCGCGGTTGCCGTGACGGACGTGGCGCTCAAGGATCAGGTGCGCGTGATCGCCTGTTTCTACACCGCCGAGGCGGAGATCGACGCGACGCGGCTCGAGGCCTTCGCGGCCGAACGTCTGGCGCGCTGGAAGCAGCCGCGCCTCTACATCCGGACCGAGGCGCTGCCCACCGGTCCCAACGGCAAGCTCGCGCGGCGCCGGCTGCGCGACGACTGGGAGGCCGCCGATGGTCAAGCTTGATATCCTGTCCGACCCGATCTGCCCGTGGTGCTACATCGGCAAGGCGCAGCTCGACCGCGCGCTGGAGGCCGAGCCCGACCACCCCTTCGAGGTCGAGTGGCACCCCTTCCAGCTCAACCCGGACATGCCCGACGGCGGCATGGACCGGCGGAGCTACCTGGAGGCGAAGTTCGGCGGCAAGGAGAAGGCCGCGACGGTCTATGCCGAGATCGCCGAGCATGCCGCCGCGGCGGGACTCGAGATCGACTGGTCCGCCATCGACCGCACGCCCTCGACGCTCGACGCGCACCGGCTGATCCACTGGGCCGGGATCGAGGGGTGCCAGACGGCGATCGTCTCGGCGCTCTTCCGCGCCTATTTTCAGGAAGGGCGTGACATCGGACGCCACGAGGTGCTCGCCGACATCGCCGACGCGCGCGGCATGGACGCCTCGGTGGTGCTGCGCCTGCTGGCCACCGACGAGGACCGCGAGGAGATCGCGGGGCGCGACAAGGCCGCGCGCGAGATGGGCGTGACCGGCGTGCCCACCTTCATCGTCGCGCGGAGCCATGCCGTGCCCGGCGCGCAGCCGCCCGAGCTCTGGCGCAAGGTGATCGGCGAGATCCGGGAAAAGACCCGCGAATAAGGGGCCTGCGCGGTCTGCCGGCCGGCCTCGCGCCGCCTGCGACCGCCGCTTGCGTCCGGGGTCCCGCCGACCCTCCCCTGCGCGGTCGGCGCGCCGGGCACGAGCGGCCCCGAGATCGGCGTCGTCCTCGTGGCCGGGCAGCAGATGACCGGCTGCATGCCCGGGTCATGGCCGGCACCGAGCGCGTCGGCCCGACGCGGACGCGCAGCCGGTCCCGCGGGCCGCGCCGCTGGCCCTTCCCCCTGCGCTGTGCTAGCGCCCCGGGGTATCCCGAGGATCTTCATGCCCCCTGCCCGCCTGCCGCTGCCCGAGTTCATCGCGCTCATGGCGATGATGTTCGCGATCATCGCCTTTTCCATCGACGCGATGCTGCCGGCGCTGCCCGAGATCGCGCGGACCCTCTCGCCCGAGGACCCGAACCGCGCGCAGCTCGTGGTGACGAGCTTCGTGCTCGGCATGGGGGTCGGCACCTTCTTCACCGGGCCGCTGTCGGACGCGCTGGGCCGCCGGCCGGTGATTCTGGGCGGTTTCGCGGTCTACGTGGCGGCGGCCGGGCTGGCCGCGACCGCGGTCTCGCTCGAGATGCTGCTGGGCGCGCGCTTCGTCATGGGGCTCGGCGCCGCAGCGCCGCGGGTGGTGACGCTCGCCGTGGTGCGCGACCTCTTCGCCGGGCGGCGGATGGCGCAGATCATGTCCTTCGTGATGATGGTCTTCACGCTGGTGCCCGCGATCGCACCGCTCGTGGGCGCCGGGATGATCGCGCTCGGCGGCTGGCGGGCGATCTTCGTTGCCTTCATGGCCTTCGGCCTCGTCGCACCGCTCTGGATGACGCTGCGCCTCGCCGAGCCGCTGCCGCGCGAAATGCGCCGCCCCTTCCGCGGCGACGCG
>NZ_JAWLFS010000197.1:0-5710 GCF_041685465.1 Rhodosalinus sp.
CCCGGCCCGCCGGTGATCTGCGTCGGCAACCTGAACGCCGGCGGCACGGGCAAGACCCCGGCGGTGATCGCACTTGTCCAGCGCCTCGATGAGCGGGGCGTCGCGGCGCATGTCCTCTCGCGCGGGCACGGCGGACGGCTCACGGGACCGGTTCAGGTCGACCCGCGCCGCCACACCGCGGCGGAGGTGGGCGACGAGCCGCTTCTCGCCGCGGCCTTCGCACCCGTCTGGGTGGCACGGGACCGCGCCGCGGGCGCGCGCGCAGCCGCCGAGGCCGGGGCGGGCGCGATCGTGATGGACGATGGCTTCCAGAACCCGGGTATAGCCAAGGATCTCTCGCTCGTCGTGGTGGACGCCGCGCTCGGCTTCGGCAACGGGCGATGCCTGCCCGCCGGGCCGCTGCGCGAGCCGGTCCGGGCGGGCCTCGCGCGGGCGGACCTCCTGCTGTCCCTCGGGTCGGAGGCGGCGCAGGCGGAGTTCGTGCGGCGCTGGGGCGACGCGATCACGGTGCCGCATGCGACGGGGCGGCTGGAGCCGCTGCCCACGGGGATGGACTGGGCCGGGCTCCGCGCCATCGCCTTCGCCGGGATCGGGCATCCGGCCAAGTTCTTCGCCACGCTGCGCGGCCTCGGGGTGGAGCTGGTGGCGACCCATGCGCTCGAAGATCACCAGAGGCTCTCGCCCGCGCTGATGACCCGCCTCTCGCGCGAGGCGAAAGCGGCGGGCGCGCGGCTGGTGACGACGGAAAAGGACGCGGTGCGCCTGCCGGCCGAGTTCCGCATGGAAGCGCTGACGCTGCCCGTGCGCCTCGCTCTGGACGACTGGTCCCCCCTCGACGCGGCCCTCGACCGGCGCGGCATCCAAGGCGCTTGAAAGCGCCTTGGCCAAGCGGTTTCGAAACCGCTTGGCCCCCGCGGCCCCCGGTGTCGCCCCAAAGAGACGGCCGAGCTGAAATCCCGCGCCTCGACGCGGAAAGGGCGCGCGCCCGCGATACCGGCGCGTCCCGATGCGGTCCCGTGCGACGCGACGGTTGCAGGCGCCCCCGCCGCGCCGTCCGAGTCCGCACGCACCGCGCCCCGAGGCGAGGCGGCCGCTGGGCGGTGCGCCAAGCGGTTTCGAAACCGCTTGGCGCCGGCTCAGCCGTCCTCGCCCAGTTTCGGGGAGGGGCGGTCGAGCTTCAGCTCGGCCTCGGAGAAGCGGAAGGGCGCGCGCACGCCCGGCACGCCATCGAGCGTGACCTGCATCCCGCGCGCCTGCACCTGAGGGTCGGCGAAGACCTCGGCCATGTCGTTGATCGGCCCGGCGGGCACGCCCGCGGCCTCGCAGGCGGCGAGCAGATCGGCCTTCGCCCAGCCGCCCGTCGCGGCCGAGAGCGCGGCGAAGAGCGCCGCGCGGTTCTCCACCCGGTCGGCGTTCGTGGCATAGTCCGGCGCCTCGGACAGCCCGTCGAGGCGCAGGAGACCGCAGAGGCGCCGGTATTGCGCGTCGTTGCCGGTGGCGATGATCACGTGCCCGTCGGCGCAGGGAAAGACCTCGTAGGGCGAGAGGTTCGGGTGCACGTTGCCGGTCCGCCCCGGGGGCGTGCCGGTGGCGAGATAGTTCATCGCCTGGTTCGCGGTGACCGAGACGGCGGTGTCGAAAAGCGCCATGTCGATCATCTGCCCGCGGCCGGTCTCGCGGCGCTGGTGCAGCGCGGCGAGGATGGCGACGGCGGAATAGACGCCGGTGAAGAGATCCGTCACCGCCACGCCGGCGCGCAGCGGCTGGCCGTCGGGCGCGCCGGTGATCGACATCAGCCCCGACATTCCCTGAATGATGTAGTCGTAGCCCGCGCGGTGGGCGTAGGGCCCGTCCTGCCCGAAGCCCGTGATCGAGCACCAGACGAGTTGCGGCGTCTCCGGCGCGAAGCTCGCGTAGTCGAGCCCGTATTTGGCGAGCCCGCCCACCTTGTAGTTCTCGATCACCACGTCGGCCCCGGACACGAGGTCGCGGACCCGCTCCCGCCCGGTCTCGGTGCGGAAATCGGCGGTCACGCTCGCCTTGCCGCGGTTGGTGGCGTGGAAATAGGCCGCCTCGCGCGCGCCGTCGCGCTCGATGAAGGGCGGCCCCCAGCGGCGGGTGTCGTCCCCGTCCGGGCTTTCGACCTTGATCACCTCGGCGCCGAGGTCGGCCAGCACCTGCCCGGCCCAGGGGCCGGCCAGGATCCGGGCGAGCTCGACGACGCGGACGCCCTCGAGTGGTGCGCTCATTCCTCGCCCAGCTTCTCGTCGAGGATCTCCGAGAACTCGGCATAGTTCATGTTCGAGTAGGTCTCGCCGTCGATCACGAAGCTCGGCGTGGACTCGATGCCGTGCTCGTCGGCATTCTCCTGATACCACGCGACGAGGCTGCGCAGCGTGTCCGCGTCGGAAAGGCAGGACTCGACCTGCTCCTCGCCGAGCCCGGCGAGGCGGGCGATGCGGCGCAGCTCGTTCGCAACCTCGACGTCGCTGCCAGCGCGGGCCCAGTCCTCATGCGACTCGTAGAGCAGGTCGGTGATGCCGAAGAAGCGCTCCTCGCCGCCGCAGCGCGCGATCAGCGAGGCCCACATGCCGTACTTGTCGAAGTAGACCTCGCGGTAGACGAAATGCACCTTGCCGGGCTCGATGTAGTCCTCCTCGAGTTGCGGCAGGACGTTCTGATGGAAGGTCGCGCAGTGCGGGCAGGTGTAGGAGGCGTATTCGATCACCTCGACGGGTGCCTCCGGGTCGCCCTTGGACATCTCGACCACCTCGGCCGTCTCGGCCTCCTGCGCGGCGAGGGCGGCGGGCTGGAGCGGCGCGGGGCCGCCCCCCACGAGGACGGCGAGCGCGAGCGCGGCGGTCAGGATGGTGCGGGTCATGCGGTTCCTCTTTTCTTCTGACGGGTCGCAGGGCGGCCGGTGCGGGTGAGCACCGCCTGGCCCAGATCCTCGAGCGCGGCGCGCAGGCGGTCGTCCTGCACGGGCGCGGCGATCTCGGCGGCGCGGGCCTGCCGCGCCGGGTCGGGTTTCGGGGCGGACCGGGCAGGCGCCGGGTCGAAGGCCGCCTGTGCCTCGGCGAAGCCGGCGGCGGCGGTCTGCGTCACCTTCACCCGCGCGATGGCGCGGTAGCCGTAGGCGGCGTTGATCCGCTCGCGCAGGCGCTCCTTCTGCATCTCGACGAGCGGCGCGTTGGCCCCCGTCGTCAGCAGCGTGAGCGTCGCGCCGAACTGCGGGCCGGAATGGGCCACCTTGACGGGACGGGCGAGGCGGGCGATCTCCGGTCCCGCGACCTCGTCCCAGTGGGTGAGCACCCGCGTCACCGCGAAGCCGCGCGACTCTGCCGCCGCTCGGATGCGGGGCTGGAGGATACTCGCGGCGCGGGCGAAGCCGCGCCCTCTGTCGGGCCTCTGGGTCAAGCTTGGCCTCCTCGGGGTCGCGCCTATTCTACTGACCCGCACCAAAGGTGCCACCCCGGATCGGAGAAAGGAGCTGCTTGCCCATGTCAACCCTGCGTGATCCGGCCGCCGCGCTTCTTGAGTGGTACGACCGCCACGCGCGCGATCTGCCGTGGCGCATCGGCCCGGAGCCGCGGGCGCGGGGCGCGCGGCCCGATCCCTACCGCGTCTGGCTGAGCGAAGTGATGCTGCAGCAGACGACCGTCGCGGCGGTGCGCGACTACTTCCACCGCTTCACCACGCTCTGGCCCACGGTCGAGGCGCTCGCCGCGGCCGAGGACGGGCGCGTGATGGGCGAATGGGCGGGGCTCGGCTACTACGCGCGGGCGCGCAACCTGCTGAAATGCGCGCGCGTCGTGGCGCATGAGCACGCCGGGCACTTCCCGGAGACGGCCGAGGCGTTGCGCAAGCTGCCCGGCGTCGGCCCCTACACGGCCGCGGCGATCGCCGCGATCGCCTTCGACCGGCCCGAGACCGTGGTGGACGGCAACGTCGAGCGCGTCATCGCGCGGCGTTTCGACATCCGCACGCCGCTGCCCGCGGCCAAGCCCGAGATCACCGCCCGCGCCGGCGCGCTCACGCCCGAGGCGCGGCCCGGTTGCTACGCCCAGGCGGTGATGGACCTCGGCGCGACGATCTGCACGCCGAAGAACCCCGCCTGCGGGATCTGCCCCTGGCGGGACGACTGCGCCGGGCGCCTCGCCGGGACGGCGGCGGACCTGCCCGCCAAGACGCCGAAGAAGCCCAAGCCCGTGCGTCACGGCATCGCCTATCTCGCGCGGCGGGTGGACGGCGCCTGGCTGCTGGAGCGCCGGCCCGACAGCGGACTTCTGGGCGGGATGCTCGGCTGGCCCGGCTCCGAGTGGACCGAGGGCGACCCCGCCCCCGCGCCCCCCATCCGCGCCGAGTGGCGGGACGTGGGGGCGGAGGCGCGGCACACGTTCACGCACTTCCACCTGCGCCTCGCGCTCAGGACCGCGCTCGTGCCGATGGAGCGCACGCCGGAGCGCGGCGCCTTCCTCCCGCTCGAGGAGTTCCGGCCCTCGGACCTGCCCACGGTCATGCGCAAGGCCTTCGACCTCGCCGCGAAGGGCTGACACGCCGCATGGCGCAGGCCGTGCGCGATGGATATGATGGTGCGCAAAAGAGAGGCCGAGGCGATGCAGGAGCTTCACACCATTCCCGCGAACGAGGTGGCGCGCTGGTGGCGCGCCCTGCCCTTCTGGTTGTCGCTGGCGCTGATCCCGCTGGCCTGGCTCGGCGCGCTCTGGGGCGGCTGGACGGTCATCCTCCTGCCGCTCGTGACGTGGTATCTCTTCGCGGCGATCGACGCGGCGCTCGGGCTCGACACGGGCAACGCCGACCCCGAAACGCCGGAGGCGCATCTTTTCTGGTACACCGCCGTCACGCGCGTCTGGCCGGTACTGCAATTCGTGATGCTCTTCGGGCTGATCGCCTACGTGCCCCGCGCTGCCCATCTCGGCACGCTCGAGATGGTGGTCCTCTTCTTCGGGGTGGGCGTCGTGACCGGCACCATCGGCATCAACTACGCCCACGAGCTCATGCACCAGCGCAACAGGGCCGAGCGGTGGCTGGGCGACATCCTGCTCGCCATGGTGCTCTATTCGCACTTCCGCTCGGAACATCTGCTCGTCCATCACCGCTACGTCGGCACCCCGCGCGACCCGGTGACCGCGCGCTACAACGAGGGCTTCCACCGCTTCTTCCCCCGCGTGCTGCGGCAGTCGGCGGTCTCCTCCTTCAAGGCCGAACGCGCGATGCTCGCGCGCAAGGGCAAGCCGTGGTGGGCGCCCGAGAATCCCTTCTGGCGCTACTGGGCGCTGCAGGCGGCGATGCTCGGCCTCGCCGTCGCGCTGGCGGGCTGGGTCGGCCTCGCGCTCTTCGTATGGCAGGCCGTCGTCGCCGTCTGGCAGCTGGAGATCGTCAATTACGTCGAGCACTACGGGCTGACGCGCAAGCACCTCGGCGACGGCAAGTACGAGCACGTCAAGCCGCGCCACAGCTGGAACGCCGCGCATCGGGCGACGAACTGGCTTCTGATCAACCTTCAGCGCCACTCGGACCATCACTACAAGCCCGACCGGCGATTCCCGCTCCTGCAGACCTACGACGAGGAGGAGGCGCCGCAGCTTCCCTACGGCTATCCCCTGATGGGGGTCCTCGCACTTGTCCCGCCGCTCTGGAAACGCGTGATGAACCCGCGGGTGAAGGCGTGGCGCCGCCGCTTCTACCC
>NZ_JAWLFS010000013.1:0-23082 GCF_041685465.1 Rhodosalinus sp.
CCTCCGGCACGAGCGTGGCGTCGAGCACCGCGGCGCGGCCGATGAAGCGCGCGACATCTTCGGTCGCGGGGCGGTCGTGGATCTCCTGCGGCGGGGCGACCTGCAGGAAGCGGCCCTCCCACATCACCGCGATCCGGTCGGCGAGCGCCATCGCCTCGCGCTGGTCGTGCGTGATATAGAGCGTCGTCACCCCGGTCTCGCGGTGGAAGCGCGCGATCTCGCCCTCCATCCGGCCGCGGAGATGCGGGTCGAGATTCGCCAGCGGCTCGTCCATCAGCACGGTGCGCGCCCCGCCGGCGAGGCAGCGTGCCAGCGCCACGCGCTGGCGCTGGCCGCCCGACAGCTCGGCCGGCCGGCGCTCGGCGTGGCCCTCCAGCGCGACGGCGGCGAGATGCGTCGCCGCGCGCGCACGGGCATCGCCGCGCCGGATCCCCTGCGCTTCGGCCGGGAAGGCCACGTTGTCGCGCACGGACATGTGCGGCCAGAGCGCGTAGGACTGGAACACGACGCCGACGGCGCGCCCCTCCGGGGGCACGTGATGATCCTGCGAGGAGACGCTGCGCCCGTCGAGCCGGATCTCGCCGGCATCCGGCCGTTCGAGACCCGCCACGAGGCGCAGCAGCGTGGACTTGCCGCAGCCCGAGGGACCGAGCACGACGAAGAATTGCCCGGGCTCCAGCGTCGCGGTGACACCGGCGACGGCCGGCCGGCCGCCGAAGCTCTTGTGGAGGGTGTCGATCTCGACGGACATGGCGGCGCGTTCCCTGGGCCGCGACCGCGCTACTGCAACCGTTTCGCCCGGGCAAGGTGGCGGCGTGGCGTGTCACGGGAATTTCGCACAGTCGCGGGACCCGCCCGACCCGGGAACCGGCGGCCGGGTCCGGCGGGCCGCGGCGCCGGTCAGGGCCGGACGGGGGCGTGCAGGATCGGGGCCGCGGGATGGCGCGGCGTCTCGCGCGGGCCCCGCGCTTCGGGACGCCGTGGCGGGATCACTCCCAGCCGTCGGATTGCCATCCCATCTGCGGCATCTCCTCGACCACTTCGAAGGGCAGCGTGGTCGTGAAGGTCCGGCCGTGGCGGTCGGTGGTCCGCACCTCCATCACACGAACCCCGGCGCGAAGATCGGCCGGCAGATCGGCACGCCAGAGGTGCTGGCTGGCGTCGGTCAGCAACCACCGCGGCAACGGGCCGGGCACGCCGGTCCAGTCGACGCCCCGGAACATCTCGTAACCCGCGGTCGCCTCGCCGCCCTGCGCCGAACGCCAGGCGACCCGGGCATCGGTCGACTGCCGCGCCAGCGCGGGCGGGTCGGCGTAGGCGGGACCGCGCTGCTTCGCCTCGCCCTCGCCGACCTGCGTCCGGCGGGCCTCGATCGCGGCACCGCCGTCGATGGAGACCGAGACCCGCGACGACATCGAGCCGTTCCAGACGTTCACGGCGACCCGGGTGCCGCCCTCCAGGTCGGCCCGGGTGAGCATGTTCACGTCGCCGAGATCGGTCCGCGTGACCGGCGGCAGAACCTCGGAGGGGCGGCCGTAGAGATCGGCGCAGGCCATGAGGTCCGTCGCCCAGTCCCGGACGCGCGGCGTGCTGAAGGCCGCGTGCATCTGCGTCTCCGGCGTTTCCCGGAAGCTGTGGTAGGTGTCGATCCAGTCCGTGCCGGAGACCTCGAGCCGGTAGTAGCCGCGCGGGCTGCCGAGGCGCTGCGTGGCCTCGGGCACGCCGGCGTCGTCGAGGTTGCCCGACCACCACGAGCCCGACAGCGCGCCTGTCACGATCTGGTGGAACGGCGCGGGCCCGACGCCGGTGGCCTCCTCCCAGCCGGCGTAATGCTCGCCGGGCTCGATGTTCTCGGTCGTGTGCGTGTGCCCCGACAGGCCGAGCGCGGGCCGGTCGCCGATGATTTCCCCGAGTTCCGCGAGATTGTCGGTCTGGTGCTTCCTGGCCCGGGTGTCGGTGAAGGTCTGGAAGGGGATGTGCGCGTTGAGGACGATCAGCCTGTCCTGCGGCACATTGGCGAGGTCGTTCGCCAGCCACGCCATCTGCCGGTCGTGGATCACGCCGTTGTAGGTCGGGCGCTCGGCCGGGTCGCAGAAATCGTGGTCGTCCACGCCATCCCAGCCTCCGCAGATATCGACCAAGCTCAACGATACCGGATCGGGATGACGTTTCCGCTGTCGTTTCGTGACGTCCGGGTGACAGGGGCCGGACCGGCTTGCCCGTCGCCCGACGCCGGTTCGGGGCGACAGGGTCCTGCGGGGCATCGCCCGGAAACCCGGTCAGGAAGGCCCCGCCGGGCGGATCGGGGCGGTGCCCCCGGTGCGCCGGCGTCACCGGACGGGGCCCTCGTCCGGTCCCGTGTCGGCCGCGACGCTTCGATCGTGGTGCTTCCCTTCCCCGGCGCACCGGGCCTGGCCTGCCCGCATCGGACTGACGGGCGCACCGGCCTGATCGGCGGGGGCTGCACGGGCCACGGGATCCCGGCGGCCCCGCGCGACGTCGGCACACCGCGCGAGGCAACGCCGATGAACGGCCACGGCGAGCCGGCGAGCGACACGCTGGAAATGCTCCGAAGCTCGACGGCAGCCGCCTGCCGTCACCGCCGCGCGCGGCGCCGTCCGGTCAGGCGAAGCGCCCGCTGCGCTCCAGAACCTCGATCTGGTAGCCGTCCGGATCGCTCACGAAGAAGAAGCGCGCGATGCGTGTGCCGGCCGGCGCGAACTCCACGATGCGGCGGGGCTCGAAGCCGACCTCGGTGAACCGCGCGTGCTCCGCATCGAGGTCGGCGACCGTCACGGCGAGGTGGCCGTAACCGTCGCCGAGATCGTAGGGCTCCGCCCGCCCCTTGTTGACGGTAAGCTCCAGTTCGAAGTCGGCCTCGGAGTTGGCGAGATAGACCAGCGTGAACGCGTCGAAGTCGAGGCGGTCTGCCACCTCGAGCCCGAAGGCGCGGCGGTAGAACGCGACCGAGCGCGCTTCGTCGAGAACGCGGATCATGCTGTGAACGAGTCGGGCCATGGGTGCACTTCCTGTGCTGAACGGTGTGCCGGCCCCATGCCGCCGCCGGGCGCGCGCTGCAACCGCTTTCACCGCACGCGGCGCAGGGTCCGGATCAGGACAAGGCGGCGGCGCGCGCCCCGATCCAGCGGCAGATCGCCCGGAAGCTTTCGCCGGCGCGGCGGCTCTGGCGGCGGGCACGAAGGTAGCCGTGCACGAGTTCCGCCTCGTTGCGCCAGTCGGCCCGCCCGTCCGCCTCGCGCAGCGCGCGCGCATAGGCCGCGCCGTCATCGCGCAGGGGGTCCACGTCGGCGGTGACGATCAGCGCGGGCGGCAGGCCCGTGAAATCCTCTGCGCACAGGGGCGAGACCTCGGGCTCCCGCGCGCGCAGCTCCATGTCGCCGCCGGTCACGATCCCGGCGTAATGCCGGATATCGGCGGTGCGCAGGAGCGGCGCCTCGGCGTTCTCGACGTAGGACGGCGCGTTCGTGTCGCCGCCGAGACCCGGATAGATCAGCACCTGCGCCTCCGGCATCGGCCCGCCACAGCGCCGCATCCTGAGGCAGAGCGCCGCGGCAAGGGTTCCGCCCGCGCTGTCGCCGGCCACGATCCCGGCACGACCTGCGGCGGTTTCGGAGTGCCAGACGGCCGCGACGTCGTCGATCTGCGCCGGATAGACATGCTCGGGCGCGAGCCGGTAGTCGACCGCGATCACCTCGAGCCCCGTCGCCCCGGCGAGCTCGGCGCAGACGTCGTCGTGGCTTTCGAGCGATCCGACAACGAAGCCCCCGCCATGGGCGTAGAGGACGAAGGGCGCCAGCGCGGCGTCGCGCGGCCGGTAGCGGCGCAGGGGCACGCCGGCGACCGTCGCGTCGGCGACCGCGACACCCTCGGGGCGCGGCGCGCGGAAACGCGCGCACATCGCGTCGTAGTGGCGCCGGTTCTCCTCGACCGAGGCGAGATTGGCCTCGGCGGGATAGGCCGCCTCCGTCTCCGCGATGAAACGCAGCACCTCTGGGTCCGTCACGGGCATGGCTCAGCTCTCCTGTCGTTCGGCGATCGTGCGATCCAGCCAGTCGGGGTCCATGTCGGGCACCGACGTGAGCAGGAGGCGGGTATAGGGGTGGTGCGGTGGCCGGAACATCTCGTCCTTCGGACCCTGTTCGACGACCCGCCCGTGCTGCATCACGACGACATGGTCGGCGATCGCGCGCACCGTGGCGAGGTCATGGGTGATGAACATGTAAGCGAGCCCGCGGACTTCCTGCAGGCGCGTCAGAAGCTTGAGGATCCCCTCCGCCACCAGTTGGTCGAGGGCCGAGGTCACCTCGTCGCAGATGATCAGCCGCGGTTCGGCGGCGAGCGCGCGCGCGATGCCGATGCGCTGCTTCTGTCCGCCGGACAGCGCGGCGGGCGTCCGCCCGATGAAGTCGTCCGGATCGAGCTCGATGTCGGCGAGAAGCTCGCGGATGCGCGCCTCGCGCGCAGGGCCGCGCAGGCCGAGGTAGAAGCGCAGCGGCCGGCCGAGGATCTCGCGGATGGTGTGCTTCGGGTTGAGGGCGGTGTCGGCCGACTGGTGGATCATCTGCACCTGGCGCAGCGCCGCCGGATCGCGCCGCGCGAGGCGGGGCGGGAGCGGCGTGCCGTCAAGCTCGATCCGCCCCGAGACGGCCGGCAGAAGGCCCGTGATCACCCGCGCGGCGGTCGACTTCCCCGATCCGCTCTCGCCGACGACGGCGACGGTGCGCCCGGAATGCACGTCGAAGCTCACGTCCTGCAGGACCGGCGTGCCGGGGCTGTATTCGGCGGTCACGCCGGCAACCCGCAGCACCGGTGTCGCCCCCGCCGGGGGCACGGAATGCTCCGGCGCGCGGAAGCTGCGCACCGCCCAGAGGGAACGCGAATAGGCCTCGCGCGGGGCGGCGAGCATGGCGCGCGTCGGCTGCTCCTCGACCTCCTCCCCGCGCAGGAGCACCTTGATGCGGTCGGCCATCTGCGCGACCACGGCGAGGTCGTGGGTGATGTAGATCGCCGCCGTCCCGATCTCGCGCACGGCATCGCGGATCGCGCGCAGCACCTCGATCTGCGTCGTCACGTCGAGCGCGGTCGTGGGCTCGTCGAAGATGATCAGATCCGGCTCGCAGGACATCGCCATGGCGGTCATCGCGCGCTGAAGCTGTCCGCCCGAGACCTGATGCGGATAGCGGAAGCCGATCACGTCGGGCTCCGGCAGGCGCAGCCGCGCGTAAAGCTCCCGTGCCTCGCGCGCGGCCTCGGGGCGCGTGCGCAGCTGGTGAATGTCGACCGGCGCTTCCGTGTACTGATCGATCAGGCGCTGCGACGGATTGAAATTCGCCGCCGCCGACTGCGCGACATAGGCGATGCGCCGCCCCCGCAGCCCGCGCAGGCGCCGCGCCCCGAGGGCGCGCAGGTCCATCCCGTCGAAGGTGATCTCGCCGCCCGCGATGCGCGTGCCGTCGCGGGTGTAGCCCATCGCGGCGAGGCCGAGCGTCGATTTGCCCGCGCCCGATTCGCCGATCAGCCCCAGAACCTCGCCGCGGCGCAGCTCGAGGTCGACGCCGCGAAGGATCGGCTGCCACGCGCGGCCCTGCCGGCCCTCGATGGACAGATCACGGATGGTGAGAAGCGGTTCGGTCATCGGTCTCGGCTCAGTCCTGCAATCCGGAGGCCCGGTGGAGCATCCAGTCCACGACGAAATTGATGCTCACGGTCAGAAGCGCGATCGCCCCGGCGGGCAGCAGCGGCGTGATGTCGCCGAAGGTGATGAGCGCCGCGTTCTCGCGCACCATCGAGCCCCAGTCGGCGGTGGGCGGCTGGATGCCGAGACCCAGGAACGACAGCGCAGAGATCGCGAGGAACACGAAACAGAAGCGCAGCCCGAACTCCGCCACCAGCGGCGCCGTGACGTTGGGCAGGATCTCTCGCCCGATGAGCCAGCCGAGCCCCTCGCCCCGCAGGCGCGCGACCTCCACGAACTCCATCACCACCACGTTCATCGCCACGGCGCGGGACAGGCGGAAGACGCGCGTCATCTCCAGCACGGCGATCACGAGGACGAGCGCGGCGATGCTGGTGCCGAAGATCGACAGCAGCAGCAGCGCGAAAAGCAGCGACGGGATCGAGATGAGCAGATCGACGAAGCGCGACAGGAGCTGATCGGTCCAGCCGCCCAGCACCGCGGCAAGCAATCCCAGCAGGGCGCCGGCGGTGAAGGCGAGCGCCGTGGTGGCGAGCGCGATCCCGATGGAGTTGCGCGCGCCCCAGACAAGCCGCGAGAGCATGTCGCGGCCGAGGTTGTCGGTGCCCAGCACGAAGTCGCCGCCGCGCGGCTCGAATTCCATGCCGACGATCTCGGTCTGGCCGTGGGGCGCGATCTGCCCGGCGAACACCGCGACGACGGCGAAAAACATGATCATGCCCAGGCCGAAGGCGGCGGTCGGCGGCATGCCTCGGAGATCGGAGAGGCGCATGGATCACCTCCGGTGCAGCAGGCGCGGGTTGGTCGCGATGGCGAGCACGTCCGCGCCGAGGTTCAGCAGGATGTAGATGCCGGCGAAGACCAGGCAGCAGGCCTGGACCACGGGGATGTCGCGCGTCGCCACGGCATCGACCATGAGTTGCCCGAGCCCCGGATAGACGAAGACCACCTCGACGATCACCACGCCCGTGACGAGATAGGCGAGGTTCAGCGCGACCACGTTGATGATCGGGGCCAGCGCGTTGGGCAGCGCGTGGCGCAGGATCACGCGCAGCGGCGAGGCGCCCTTGAGCCGCGCCATCTCGATGTAGGGCTGGGCCAGAAGGTTGATGATCGCCGCGCGCGTCATCCGCATCATGTGCGCCGTCACCACGAGCACCAGCGTCATCGCCGGCAGGAACGTGCGGTAGAGCATCTCGCCGAGGCCCGCCCCGGCGCCGAAATCCGCGATCGACGGGAACAGGCCGAGGTTCACCGACAGCACGAGCAGCAGGATGTAGGCGACGAAATACTCGGGAAAGGAGATCGACGAGAGCGTGAGGATGTTCACGCTCCGGTCGAAGACGGAGCCGCGGTAGAGCGCGGCCAGCAGCCCCAGCCCGAGCGCCAGCGGCACCGAGATCGCGGCGGCATAGGCGGCGAGGAACAGCGTGTTGCCGAGGCGCGCCGCGAAGAGCTCGGAAATCGGCCGGTCGTTGGCGAGCGAGCGGCCGAAGTCGCCCTGAACGATGCCGCCGAGCCAGTCGAGGTACCTGACATGCGCCGGCTGATCGAGGCCCAGCTCGCGGCGGAAGGCCGCCACCGTCTCGGGCGTCGCGGACTGGCCCAGCACCTCTTCGGCAAGGTCGCCGGGCAGAAGCTCCACCGCGAGAAAGATGAACAGCGAGATCAGGAACAGCGTCAGCAGCCCGAGCGCCAGCCGCTGCAGGATCATCCGCGCGAGCGGCGCCATGTCATCCCTCCTCCCGCGCAGGCCAGCCGATGCCGCGGATGCCGGCGCCGGCGTGATCGGGAGCGGACGCCGCACCATGCGCCGCGGCGAGCGCGGCCAGCCGATCGGTCAGCGGCGCGGCCATCGGGCTCGCGCGGCCGGCGGCGGTGTCGACGTGCAGCAGCATGTGTTCGCCCGTGGCCTGCACGCCGCCCGCTTCGTCGATCATTTCGTGATGCAGGCGGATGCGCTTCGCGTCGTGGCCGAGGATCGTGGTGCGCACCGAGAGCCGCGTGTCGACCGCCGTCTCGGCAAGATGCCGGATATGCGTCTCGACCGTGTAGACCGAGCGCCCCTCGGCCCGGTAGGCGGCGTCCATCCCGATATGGGCGAGGAAGGCGTCGGTGGCGTCGCCGAAGACCTGCAGGTAGCGGAACTCGGTCATGTGCCCGTTGTAGTCCAGCCACTCGGGCGGCACCCGCGTCCCGTGCAGGACCAGCGGGGCGGCCGTGTCGGCCCCGGGCTCGGGCGCGCCCGGCGCAGCAGGCGCGCGCAGCGTCGTCCCCGCGCCCCAGTCGTTGGTTTCGAGCGCGCGCAGGATGCCGATCAGGTTGTCGTCGCGGATGCGCTCCAGCTCGCGCAGGCTGCGCGCGCCCGACTGGGCGTCGGACTGCGCGGCGATCTTGCCGGCCAGCGCATCGGTCATCTCGGGCACGTCGGTCAGCCGGGACCACGGCCATTTCAGCGCGGGGCCGAACTGCGCGATGAAGTGCTTCATGCCCGCTTCGCCGCCCGCGATGCGGTAGGTCTCGAAAAGGCCCATCTGCGCCCAGCGCAGGCCGAAGCCGTAGCGGATGACGTCGTCGATCTCCTGCGTGGTGGCGACGTCGTCGTGCACGAGCCAGAGCGCCTCGCGCCAGACGGCCTCGAGCAGGCGGTCGCCGATGTGCGCGTCGATCTCGCGGCGCAGGCGGATCGGCGCGAGCCCGGTGGCGCGCAGGACGCCCTCGGCGCGGTCGAGCGTGGCCGCGTCGCCGTCCGGGCCGCCCACGATCTCCACCAGCGGGATCAGGTAGACCGGGTTGAAGGGATGCGCGACGAAAAGACGGCCGGGCCGCGCCATGCCCGCCTGCAACTCCGAGGGCCGGAACCCGGAGGTGGAAGATCCGATCGGCGCGTCGGCCGGCGCGGCGGCCTCGATCGCGGCGAAGACCGACCGCTTCAGGTCGAGGCGTTCGGGAACGCTTTCCTGAACGTAGTCGGCCCCGCGCACCGCACCCGCGACATCGGCGTGAAAGCTGAGCGCGCCTTCGCGGACCGGACGCGCGGGAAACAGCCGGTCCCGGGCGCGGCGCGCATTGGCGAGCACCTCTTCCACGACACGCCGCGCCTCGGGCGCGGGGTCGTGCACCGCCACGTCGATCCCGTTCAGCAGGAACCGTGCGACCCAGCCGCCGCCGATCACGCCGCCGCCGATGCAGGCGGCCTTCTGGATGCCTTGGGACATGCGTGTCCTTGAATTGAAATCGCGGGACGCCTGCCGCGGCAGCGACGCGGCAGGCGGCAAGGACGTGTCTCAGACGTCGGTCAGCCACCAGCGCTCGATGGCCTTCCAGCCGTCGAGGTAGCGGTTCGAGGCCAGCGGGCCGTGCGCCACCCGGTCGGTCTTGCCGTCGATGTAGTTGCCGAACATCGGGATCATCGCGCCGCCGTCGTCGCGGCAGATGGCCTGCATCTCGTGGTACATCTCGGCGCGCAGATCCGCGTCGAGCTCCGTCCGCGCCTGCCCGAGGAGCGCATTGAAGCGCTCGTTCTGCCAGTTCGTCTCGTTCCAGGCCGCGCCGGAGGCATAGACGAGGCTGAACATCCAGTCCGCGGTCGGCCGGCCGTTCCAGTAACCGGTGAAGAACGGCTCCTGCATCCAGACGTTGGACCAGTAGCCATCCGCCGGGCGGCGGTTCACGGTCAGCTCGATCCCCGCCTCGGCCGCGCTTTCCTGCAAGAGCACCGCGGCGTCCACCGCGCCGCCGAAGGCGCCGTCGGAGGCGGCCAGCGTCACCTCGAGCCGGTCGAGCCCGGCCTTCTCGAGGTGGAAGCGCGCGCGCTCCGGGTCATAGGCGCGCTGCTCGAGGTCGGCGGCGTGGAACCTCTGCGAGGGCGCGATCGGGTGATCGTTGCCGAGCGAACCGTGCCCGCGCAGCACCTTGTCGAGCATCTCCTGCCGGTTCACCGCGTACTTGAGCGCGAGCCGCACGTCGGGATCGTCGAAGGGGGCGGCATCGCACTGCATCGCGAAGGGGAAATGCGAGGTGCCCGTGACCTCGACCAGCTGCACGTTCGGACGCCGGTCCAGCAGGTGCACCGTTTTCGTGGGCACCCCGTTGATGATGTCCACCTCGCCGGTCACCAGCGCGTTCTGCCGGGCGGTGGCGTCGTTGATGGTCAGGATCGTGACCTCGTCGAACCACGCGCGATCCGCCTTCCAGTAGTCGTCCCGCCGCTTGAGGCGCATCCGCTCGCCGGGCTCGAATTCCTCGAGCGTGTAGCCCCCGGTGCCCACGCCCGAGCGCCAGTCGAGGTTGCCCTCGCCGTCGTCCGGCATGATCCAGAGGTGATAATCCGCGGTCACGAAGGGGAAGTCGGCATTGCCGGCCTCCAGCTCGAAGACCACGACGCGGTCGCCATCGGCGCGGATCTCGCGGATCTGCGACAGAAGCTCCTTCGCACCGGACTTCGTGTCCTCGCCGCGGTGGTGGTTGAAGGAGGCGATCACGTCGCGCGCCGTGACCGGCCGGCCGTTCGAGAAATCCGCCTTGCGCAGCCGGAAGGTCCAGGTCGCGGCGTCCTCGCTCACCTCGAAGCTCTCGGCCAGTTCCGGTTGCGCGCGCCCCTCGGCGTCGATCTCGACGAGCGTGTTGCAGACACCGCCGAGCATGCCCAGCGCGACGACGCCGCCGTAGGTCGTGGCCGGATCGAGCGTGTCGGAGCTGGCGCCGCCCGAGCTGCCGATGCGCACGGAGCCCCCGCGCCGCGGGCCGGATTGCGCGACCGCGTGGGGCGCGAGGCCGAGGCTCAGCGCGGCCGCGGCACCGGCGCGCAGCACGCCGCGGCGGTCGAAGGTGGAAAGGCTCATGTCATGTCTCCCTTGGGTTGCGGCGCCAGGGCGCCGTGGTCAGACCGGCGCCGTTTCACCAGCGCTTCGTCAGGTTGAGCGCCGCGCGCACCTCGGCGGGGGTCATCAGCGACACGTTCATCGCCGAGAGTATCGTCGCCGCCCGCTCCACGAGTGCCCCGTTCGTCGCCGGCACGCCCCGATCGAGCCAGATGTTGTCCTCCAGCCCGACGCGCACGTTGCCGCCGGCAAGAACGGCCTGCGCGGCATAGGGCAGCTGCATCCGCCCGATGGAGAAGGCCGAAAAGCACCACCCGGCCGGCAGGTTGTCCACCATCGCCATGAGCGAGCGCAGATCGTTCGGCGCCCCGAAAGGGATGCCCATGCAGAGCTGCACGAGCACCGGGTCGTCGATCAGCCCTTCCTCGGCGAGGGTCTTCGCCAGCCAGAGGTGACCGAGGTCGAAGACCTCGATCTCGGGCTTCACGCCGGCGGCACGGATCCGCGCGGCCATCGCGCGCAGCATGCCCGGCGTGTTGGTCATCACGTAATCGGCCTCGGCGAAGTTCATCGTGCCGCAGTCGAGCGTGCAGATCTCCGGCAGACAGTCCTCGACGTGCACAAGCCGTTCGCCCGCGCCGATCAGATCGGTCCCGGCGGCGTCGAGCGGCAGGGGGGCCTCCGGCGGACCCAGCACGAGATCGCCCCCCATGCCCGCCGTCAGGTTCAGCACGACGTCGGTGCCGCTGTCGCGCACGCGGGCCACGACCTCGTGGTAGAGCGCCGGATCGCGCGAGGGATCGCCGGTCTCGGGATCGCGGACGTGGACATGCGCCACCGCCGCGCCGGCCTCTGCCGCCTCGACGCAGGCCGCCGCGATCCCGGCCGGGGTCACGGGCACCTTGTCGCTCTTGAGGTGGCTCTGCCCCGCGCCGGTCACGGCGCAGGTGATGAAGGCGGTCCAGTTCACGGCAGCGTCTCCGTCCCTCGTTCTTTCTTCGCGACAGCCTAAGTCCGAAAGCGACTTTCACCTTTGCCGCGATGGCCGTAATGTTTGCCGAAGATGTCAGACACGCCGCCCCGGATCGCCTTTCTGCCCTTCGACGGTTTCTCGAACATGGTGCTCGCCAGCGCGGTCGAACCGCTGCGCGCGGCCTGCGATCTTTCCGGGCGCCGGCTGTTCGAGTGGTCGATGACGACGATCGACGGCGCCCCGGTGCGCAGTTCCTCGGGCCTGCGCCTTCAGGCCGACGGCGCACTCGACGCGGCAGGCCCCCTCGACGCTTTGGTGGTCGTCGCGGGCTACGGCGCGCGTGACGCGGCCCGTGAACCCGGTGTGAGCGCGGCGCTGCGCAGCGCCGCAGCGCGCGCCGACAATCTGATCGCGCTGGACATGGGCGCATGGATCCTCGCGGCGGCGGGGCTGCTGCAGGGGCGGCGGGCGACGGTGCACTGGCAGGAGATCGACGCCTTCGCGGAGGCGTTTCTCGGTGTCGAGGCGGTCTCCGAAAGCCAGGTCGCCGATGGCGACCGGCAGAGCGCCGGCAGCGCCTCCGCGGCAATGGCGCTGCTGCTGGCGCTGATCCGCGACCGCGCGGGCGAGGCGCTCGCGCATGATGTGGGGATGCTCTTCGCACACGAACGCGGCGCGGGCCACCGCGAGGACGCGCCGCCGCGCCCGCCGGCGCTCGGCCGCGCGATCCGGAGCATGCTGAAGCACCTCGAGGAGCCGCAGGCGCTCGGCCGGATCGCACAGGAGGCGGGCGTCTCTCCCCGCGCGCTGCAGCGCGCCTTCCGCGACGACCTCGGCATCCCGGCCGGCGCCTATTACCGCCGCCTGCGGCTGAGCCGCGCGCAGGGCCTGGCGCTCGAGACGCGGCTCCCGGCGACCGAGATCGCCGCGCGCACCGGGTTCCGGTCTGCCGCGACCCTCTCGCGTGCCTTCCGGGCACACTTCGGTCAGACCATGACGGACGCGCGCCGGGCCGCGGCCCGGCACGGATCGCGATCGCATCGTGCGGCGGCGCCCGCCACCGGTGTCCGCGACCGGCGTTGACCCCCAAGAGCGTCCGCATCGGGCGCATTGCCGGGCAGCGCCGGATCCGCGGGGCCCCGTTCCCGGCGCGCGGCGCGGCTCAGGCGAGGAGGGCGCGGGTAAGATCCCCCCCGGGCTCGGCGAGCGGTTCGATCACGTCGAAGTGGTGCCGGCCTTCGGCTGCGTGCCGATCCGCCCCCCAGGCGTCCGCGAGGCGTTCGGCCTGATCGAGAAAGGCCGGCAGCTCCGCCGCGCCGACCCAGACGGTGACGGGCACCCCCGGCGCGGGCTGATGGAGCGGGCTTTCGGCCGCGGCCTCCGCGGCGTCGATGCCGAGGGTCTCGTTCATCGAGGTCTGCATCAGCGGCGCGAGATCGGCCACGGGAGAGATCGGCACGATCCGGGCGAGCCGCGCCGCCACCGCCGCGGGCAGCATGCCGGGCGCCGCCATGCGCGCGACGAGGTGGCCGCCGGCGGAATGGCCCGCAAGGCGGATCGGCCCGTCGACAAGGGCCGCCATCGCGGGCACCGCGGCGGCGAAGGCCTGCGTGATCTCCGCGATGCGGACCTCGGGGCAGAGCGGATAGGAGGGCATCGCCACCGCCCAGCCGTGCGCGAGCGGGCCGGCCGCGAGGTGCGACCATGTCGATTTGTCGAAGGCTTTCCAGTACCCCCCATGCACGAAGACGACGAGGCCCCGGGGCGCGCCCTCGGGGTGGAAGAGATCGAAGCGCGCGCGCGGGTGATCGCCGTAAGGCAGGTCGAGCGCCGCGCGCTGGCCGAGATCCCTGCGGAAGGCGGCCGCGGCGGCGGCCCAGCGCGGCGGGTAGTCGGCCGCACCGGGCACATGATCGGTGTTGGAATAGGCGGCATCCATGTCCATCGCGGAACTCCGGCTTGAAGCGGGCGGTTGTTTGAGGTCAGACTTCAGGCCTGACCGCGCGCCCCTTATTGCCGGAGGACAGGATGCTTGACGAGACGACGAATCTCAAATCGCTGCTGGCGGACCCGGCGCTTCTGGAAGAGCGGGCCTTCATGGATGGCGCCTTCGGGGAGGGCGATAGCGGCACCTTCGAGGTGACGAACCCGGCGCGCGGCGACGTGATCGCGCGGGTGGCCGACTGTTCGCGCGACCAGGTGGCGGGCGCGATCGACGCCGCGGCCGCCGCGCAGAAGGACTGGGCGGCGCACACCGGCAAGGAGCGCGCCGCGATCCTGCGCCGCTGGTTCGAGCTGATGATGGAGAACCAGGAGGATCTGGCGATCATCATGACCGCCGAGCAGGGCAAGCCGCTGTCCGAGAGCCGGGGCGAGATCGCCTATGCCGCCGGCTTCATCGAGTTCTCGGGCGAGGAAGCGAAGCGCATCTACGGCGAGACGATCCCCGGCCACCAGCGCGACAAGCGGATCACCGTGATCCGCCAGCCGGTGGGCGTCGCGGCCTCGATCACGCCGTGGAACTTCCCCGCCGCGATGATCACGCGCAAGGCGGCGCCGGCGCTCGCCGCCGGCTGCGCCTTCATCGGGCGGCCCGCGTCCGAGACGCCGCTCTCGGCCACCGCGCTCGCGGTTCTGGCCGAGCGCGCGGGCGTGCCGGCGGGCGTCTTCTCGATCGTGCCCTCCTCCCGGTCCTCGGAGATCGGCCGCGAGTTCTGCGAGAACGAGAAGATCCGCAAGCTCACCTTCACCGGCTCGACCGAGGTGGGGCGCCTCCTGCTGCGGCAGGCGGCGGACCAGATCAAGAAATGCTCGATGGAGCTCGGCGGGAACGCGCCCTTCCTGGTCTTCGACGACGCCGATCTCGACGCGGCGGTGGAGGGTGCGATCGCGTCCAAGTTCCGCAACAACGGGCAGACCTGCGTCTGCGCCAACCGCATCTACGTGCAGTCGGGCGTCCACGACGCCTTCGCCGAGAAGCTCGCCGCGCGCGTGGCCGAGCTGCGCGTCGGCGACGGGCTCGAGGAGGGCACCGAGCTCGGCCCCCTCATCAACACCGCGGCCATCGACAAGGTGCGTGAGCACATCGCGGACGCGACGGAGAAGGGCGCGCGGATCGTGCACGGCGGGATCGAGGACAACATGCCGGGCAGCTTTCTTCGTCCGACCGTCCTGACCGGCGTCACGCAGGAGATGGCCGTCGCCCACGAGGAAACCTTCGGCCCGCTCGCGCCGCTCTTCCGCTTCGAGACGGAGGAGGAGGCGATCCGGCTGGCCAACGACACGATCTACGGGCTGGCGAGCTATTTCTACGCCCGCGACATCGGCCGCGTGACGCGCGTGCAGGAGGGGCTGGAATACGGCATCGTCGGCGTGAACACCGGCCTCATCTCGACCGAGGTCGCGCCCTTCGGCGGCGTCAAGCAGTCGGGCCTCGGCCGCGAGGGCGGGCACCACGGTGTCGAGGAGTTCCTCGAGGTCAAGTATATCTGCACGTCGGTCTGAGCGCGCGCGGCCCGGCGTTGCGCGCGCGCGCGCGCTCGCCTATGTGATCGGCCATGAAGCGCCCGATCCTCATCCACCCCGACCCGCGGCTCAAGAAGGTCGCCGCGCCGGTCGACGACCTCTCCGACGCGCGGCGCCGGCTCGCCGAGGACATGCTCGAGACGATGTACGACGCGCCGGGCATCGGCCTCGCCGCGCCGCAGGTCGGCGTGGCGGAGCGGCTGATCGTGCTCGACTGCGTCAAGGAGGAGGGCGCGGCGCCCCGCCCGCTCGTGATGTTCAACCCGGAGGTCGTGGCGGCCTCGGACGCGCTGAGCACCTACGAGGAGGGCTGCCTCTCGATCCCCGAGCAGTATGCCGAGGTCACCCGCCCCGCGGAGGTGCAGGTCCGCTGGATGGACGCCGATGGCGCCCCGCAGGAGGAGACCTTCGACGGTCTCTGGGCGACCTGCGTGCAGCACGAGATCGACCATCTGAACGGCAAGCTCTTCATCGACCACCTCGGCCCGATGAAGCGGCAGATGATCACCCGCAAGATGGTCAAGCTGAAGCGCGAGAAGGCCAAGGCGTGAGCGCGCGCGCCGTCCCGCGCCCGATCCTGCGCTGGCCCGATCCGCGGCTGCGCAAGCGCGCCGCGCCGGTCGATGCGGTGACGGACGCGACGCGCGCGCTCTGGGACGAGATGATCGCGGTGATGGAGGCGATGCCGGGCGTCGGCCTCGCCGCGCCGCAGCTCGGCGTGATGGAACGCCTCGCCGTCGTGGACGCGAGCGAGGGCCGCGGACAGGCGATCCGCCTGGCCAACCCCGAGATCCTCGACGCCTCGCGCGAGACCGCCGCGCGCACGGAGGCGAGCCCCTGCCTGCCCGGCGTCTCGGCGGTGGTGCACCGGCCCGCGCGGGTCACGGTGCGCTTCCTGAACGAGGCGGGCGTGATCGACCGGCGCGACTTCGAAGGGCTCTGGGCCGTCTCGGTGCAGCACCAGATCGACCACCTCGACGGGCGGATGTTCTTCGACCGGCTGAGCCGGGTGAAGCGGGACATGCTCCTGCGGCGGGCGAAGAAGGCGGGATAGCGGATGCGCGTGATCTTCATGGGGACGCCGGACTTCGCGGCGGAGGCGCTCGCCGCCGTGCACGCCGCGGGCCACGAGATCGCCGCCGTCTACACGCAGCCGCCGCGCCCGGCGGGCCGCGGCAAGGCGCCGCGCCAGAGCCCCGTGCAGGCGCTGGCCGAGGAACTCGGCCTCGCCGTCCGCCATCCCGTCAGCCTGAAGCCGGAGGCGGAGCAGGCCGCCTTCGCCGCGCTCGGCGCCGAGGTGGCGGTGGTCGCGGCCTACGGGCTGATCCTGCCGCGCCCGATCCTCGCGGCGCCGGCGCGCGGCTGCCTGAACATCCACGCCTCGCTCCTGCCGCGCTGGCGCGGCGCGGCGCCCATCCAGCGCGCGATCATGGCCGGCGACCGCGAGACGGGCATCGCGATCATGCAGATGGAGCCGGGCCTCGACACCGGGCCGGTGCTGCTGGAGCGGCGCACGCCCATCGGCGCGGAGGAAACGGCCGGCGAGGTGCACGACCGCCTCGCGACGCTCGGCGCGGAGGCGATCGTGGAGGCGCTGGCGCGGCTCGACGATCTGGCGCCGGTGCCGCAGCCCGAGGCCGGCGTGACCTACGCCGCCAAGATCGACAAGGCGGAGGCGCGGGTGGACTGGAGCCGCCCCGCCGAGGAGGTCGATCGCCTGATCCGCGGCCTCTCGCCCTTCCCCGGCGCCTGGACGGAGATCGGCGGGCACCGCGTGAAGCTTCTGGGCTCCCGCCTCGCCGAGGGCGGGGGCGCGCCGGGCGAGGTGCTGGACGACGCCTTCACGGTCGCCTGCGGCACGGGCGCGGTTCAGGTGACGCGCGCGCAGCGCGAGGGACGCGCGCCGCAGGAGGCCGGGACCTTCCTGCGCGGGCTTCCGGTGCCGCCGGGCACGCGGCTCGGCGCGTAGCGCGGCGCGTCCTGCGCCGATCCGCACGGTCGGGATCGCGGGGGCACGCGCGATCAGACGGTCAGACGGACAGCACCCGCGCGATGCCGGGGCCAGCCTGCCGACGCGCGGCATCGGCTGCGTGGGCGGCTGGGCTTCCCGTCCGCATGCCGCATCATGGTCCGCGTCCGGTTATCCGGCCTGACCGCCGCCCTCCGTCAAAGGTCCACGCCTCAACCCGCCGCGCCACTGACACGGATCAGCGCCCCGGCCACCGCGTCCGGCCGATCCCAGTGCAGCGCGTGCCCCGCGTCCGGCACCGTCTCGATCGCGATGTCGGGGATCTCCGCCAGCGCGGCGCGCGCCTGCGTCTCGGGGATCAGCGCGTCGTGGTCGGCAAGGAGCGCGACCGTCGGCACCTGCACCCGCGGCGCGAGACCTGTCGGATCGTAGGCCTCGAGCGCGGCGACCTGCCGGGCCATCGCGTCGGGTGTCTGCGCATGGGGGTAGTCGATGCCGGCGCGGACCGCCGCCTCGACCTGATCCGGCAGGTCGAAGGCCGCGGGATGGAACAGCCACGGGAAGAGCGCGCGCAGCCAGAGATCCTCGTCGCGCCCCCCGGCGCGCAGCGCGAGCAGCGTGCGGAAGAGGAAGACGTTGCGCGCCATCCGCATCGGCGCGCCTGCCATGACGGTGAGCCGCTCCACGAGATCGGGCCGCGCGGCGGCAAGCTCCATCGCCACGAAGGCGCCCATCGAATGCCCGGCGACATGCGCCGGGCCATGCCCCAGCGCCTCCAGAAGCGCGGCGGCGTCGGCGGCCATGGTCTCCACGCGCGCCTCCGCGTCCAGCGGCCGGGTGCGCCCGGTGGTCCGGTTGTCGGGGCGGATCACCGTGAAGCGTGCCTCGAGGGGGGCGAGCACGGGCGCCCAGCTTGCGCTGTCGCTGGCCATGCCGGCGAGCAGGAGGAGCGGCGGCCCGGCGCCGCCGATCTCGTAGTGCAGCGTGACATCGGGGAGGATGAGGTCGGGCATCGGGCGCTCCTCGCGGCGGATACGCCCGCAGGATGGCGCACCGGCGACGCGGGCGCCAGAGCCCCAGTCGAGGTGCCCCGCCCGCCGCCGAACGGTCGCCCGCGGCGCGGTCCGGCGCGCGCCGCCGGACGCGCGCCGGGGCCGCGTCAGTGCGACATCACGAGCGGCACGCTGGTCGATTCGAGCATGTTGCGCGTCGCACCGCCCATGATCGCCTCGCGGAAGCGGGAATGGCCATAAGCGCCCATCACGATCAGGTCGGCCTCGATGTCGCCGGCGTGCCGCGCGAGCACGTCGGAGATGCGCGGCAAGGTCTTGGCGAGCACGTCGATCTCGACCTTGACGCCGTGGCGGGCGAGGAACTGCGAGAGCATGCCGCCGGGGTCGGAACGGTTGGCGCCGTGGGCCGGCGGATCGACGACGACGACATGCACCGCCTCGGCCCGCGTCAGGATCGGCAGCGCGGCGCGCACCGCCGAGAGCGCCTCGGCGCTTTCGTCCCAGCCGATCATCACCCGCCGCGGCTGCAGCCGGGCGTCGTAGCCGTCGGGCAGCACCATGACCGGGACGCGCCCGTCGAAGAGCGCCCCCTCGATGATCGGCTCCAGCTCGGCCCCGTGCCCTTCGCCGTAGGGCTTGGGCAGGATCACCAGATCCGAGAAGCGCGCGTGCGCCGCGACGCTGCGGCCGATGTCGGCAAGCTGCGCGACGCCCGTCTCGACGTTCCAGCGGACATCGCTGCCGGCGAGGGTGCCGCGGACGTGCTCGGCGGCGGCCTCGGCCTCCTTCTGGGCGCGGGCGAGCGTCTCCTGAAGGATCATCGCGTTGGCGCCGGCGTAATAGTACCCGGTCTGCGTGCGGTCGACGCCGAAACAGGCGACCTCGAGGTGCGCATCCTCCGCCCGGGCCATCGCGACGCCCTGCGCGAGCGGCCCCTCGGCCAGCGCAGGATCGGTGACCACGGTCATCAGGGTCTTGTAGGCCATCTGCCTCTCCTTCGTATTCTCTGGGCAGACCCTAGGTGCCGCGCCGTCATACGACATTGATCCGGGTCAATCCGGGCCGCGCGCTGCATTGATGCAGATCAAGGTGCTCTTTAAGGGCAGTCCGCATACGTCGGTGTGCGGACATGTCCGCGCGGGAGGGTGACTCGTGCGGGCCGAGGGAAGGGAAACGACCATATGTCGAATTACATCAAGCTGATCGCGTATGGCCTCGTCACCATCTTCGCGATGATGGCGGCCAATTTCGCGCGCGATATGGCCTATCAGGTTCATGCCATACTCGTCATGCTCGTCGCGGGCGGGCTCTTTCTCTGGACGCTGCGCCACACCGACGAACCGGTGACGGCGAGCGGTCCGGACCTCTCGCGGAGCTACATGGACGGCGTGGTGCGCGCGGGCGTGATCGCGACCGCCTTCTGGGGGGTCATCGGCTTTCTGGTCGGCACCTTCATCGCCTTCCAGCTCGCCTTTCCGGGGCTCAATTTCGACTGGTCGGAGGGCTACGCGAACTTCGGGCGGCTCAGGCCCCTGCACACCTCGGCGGTGATCTTCGCCTTCGGCGGCAACGCGCTGATCGCGACGTCGTTCTACGTGGTGCAGCGCACCTCCGCCGCGCGCCTCTGGGGCGGGAACGCGGCCTGGTTCGTGTTCTGGGGCTACCAGCTCTTCATCGTTCTGGCGGCCACGGGCTATCTTTTCGGCGCGACCCAGTCGCGGGAGTACGCCGAGCCCGAGTGGTACACCGACTGGTGGCTGACCATCGTCTGGGTCGTCTACCTCGCCATCTTCCTCGGCACGATCGTGAAGCGCAAGGAACCGCACATCTACGTGGCGAACTGGTTCTACCTGTCCTTCATCGTGACCGTCGCGATGCTCCACATCTTCAACAACCTCTCGGTCCCGGTGTCGATCTGGGGGTCCAAGTCGGTCTCGGCCTTCTCGGGCGTGCAGGACGCGATGACGCAGTGGTGGTACGGCCACAACGCGGTGGGCTTCTTCCTGACCGCGGGCTTCCTCGGCATGATGTACTACTTCATCCCGAAGCAGGCCGAGCGCCCCGTCTTCAGCTACAAGCTGTCGATCATCCACTTCTGGGCGCTGATCTTCATCTACATCTGGGCGGGGCCGCACCACCTGCACTACACGGCGCTGCCCGACTGGGCCTCGACGCTGGGGATGGTGTTCTCGATCGTGCTCTGGATGCCCAGCTGGGGCGGCATGATCAACGGGCTGATGACCCTTTCGGGGGCCTGGGACAAGCTGCGCACGGACCCGGTGATCCGGATGATGGTGATCTCCGTGGGCTTCTACGGGATGTCCACCTTCGAGGGGCCGATGATGTCCATCAAGGCGGTCAACTCGCTCAGCCACTACACCGACTGGACCATCGGGCACGTGCACTCGGGCGCGCTGGGCTGGAACGGGATGATCACCTTCGGCGCGCTCTACTTCCTCGTGCCGCGGCTCTGGAACCGGGAGCGGCTCTACTCGCTGAGCCTCGTGTCCTGGCACTTCTGGCTCGCCACCATCGGGATCGTGCTCTACGCCGCCTCGATGTGGGTCACCGGCATCATGGAAGGCCTGATGTGGCGCGAGGTGGACGCCAACGGCTTCCTGGTGAACAGCTTCGCCGATACCGTGGCCGCGAAGTTCCCGATGTACGTGGTGCGCGCCCTCGGCGGGGTGCTCTACGTCGCCGGTGCGCTGATCATGGTCTACAATCTCTGGATGACCGTCCGGCGGTCCCCGGCCAAGGCGGCCGCGGGTGCCCCGGCCAGCGTCCCGGCCGAATAAGGAGGGCCGACCGATGGCAATTCTCGACAAGCACAAGATCATCGAGACCAACGCGACCCTCCTGCTGATCTTCAGCTTCCTGGTCGTGACAATCGGCGGGCTGGTGCAGATCGTGCCGCTCTTCTACCTCGAGAACACGATCGAGGAGGTGGACGGGATGCGGCCCTACAGCCCGCTGGAGCTGACGGGGCGCGACATCTACGTCCGCGAGGGCTGCTACGTCTGCCACAGCCAGATGATCCGCCCGATGCGCGACGAGGTGGAGCGCTACGGGCACTACAGCCTCGCCGCGGAATCGATGTACGACCATCCCTTCCAGTGGGGCTCGAAGCGGACGGGGCCGGACCTCGCGCGCGTCGGCGGGCGCTACTCCGATGCGTGGCACGTCGATCACTTCCGCGATCCGCAGTCGGTGGTCCCGGAATCGGTGATGCCGAAGTACGACTACCTCGAGCGGACGATGATCGATCCCGAACACATCGAGGACCTGCTCAACGCCCACCGCACCGTGGGCGTGCCCTACAGCGACGAGATGATCGAGAACGCCGCCGCCGACTTCCGCGCGCAGGCCGATCCGGACGCCGACCACGAAGAGCTGCTCGCACGCTATCCCAAGGCACAGGCGCGCAACTTCGACGGCCAGCCCGGCATCTCGGAGGCGGACGCTCTGATCGCCTACATGCAGATGCTCGGCACGCTGGTGGACTTCTCCACCTTCGAGCCGGTCGACAGCCGCTGAGGAGGACGGAATGGAGGAATACACCTTCCTGCGGACCCTCGCGGACAGCTGGGGCCTGCTGGCGATGTTCCTCTTCTTTCTGGGCGTCGTGATCTGGGTGTTCCTGCCCGGGCGCGGCAAGGCCCACGAGGAGAGCAAGACGATCCCCTTCCGTCACGAGGACGCCCCGGCGCCCGACGACGAAGAGGACAGCGCGCAGCGCGAGGAGGCGCGGAAATGAGCGACAAGAAGCACAAGCAGGAGCCGGAAACCACGGGCCACGAGTGGGACGGCATCCAGGAGTACAACAATCCCCTGCCGCGCTGGTGGCTCTGGATCTTCTACGCGACGATCGTCTGGGGTGTCGGCTACACCATCGCCTACCCGGCCTGGCCCGGCATCAAGGAGGCGACGCCGGGTCTTCTGGGCTACTCCAGCCGCGCCGAGGTCGAGAAGGAAATCGCCGAGGCCCAGACGGGCAATGCGGAGATCAACGAGCGTCTCGCCTCCGTCGAGCTCACGGAGGTGATCGAGGACCCGGACCTGCGCGGCTACGCCACGCAGGCCGGCGGCGCGGTCTACCGCACCTGGTGCGCGCAGTGCCACGGGTCGGGCGCCGCGGGTGTGCAGGCGGCGGGCTATCCCAACCTCCTGGACGACGCCTGGCTCTGGGGCGGCTCCATCGAGGACATCCACACCACGATCGCGCACGGCATCCGCAACGAGGATGATCCCGACGCGCGCTGGTCGCAGATGCCCGTCTTCGGCGACATCCTCTCGGAGGAGGAGATCGTGCAGGTCGTCAACCACGTCATGACCCTCTCGGGCAGCGAGCCTCGGGACGCCGAGGCCGCCGAGGCGGGCACCGAGATCTACGAGGTCCAGTGCGCCGCCTGCCACGGCGCCGAGGGCGGCGGCGACCCCATGCAGGGGGCGCCGGCCCTCGACGACGCGATCTGGCTCTACGGCGGCGATTACGACACGCTGGTCGAGACGGTGACCTATTCGCGCTACGGCGTGATGCCGCCGTGGCAGAACCGTCTGGAAGACCACGAGATCCGCGCGGTGGCGGCCTACGTCCACCAGCTCGGCGGCGGCGAAGCCAGCCCCGAGTGAGCGGGTGACGAGACACCCGGGGGACATCCCTGCCCCCCGGGTCGAAGCGCCGGTGTCCCGTCCTGTTCGCGCGTTTCCTTGGGACGCCGGCGCTTCGTTTCCCTTCAGGACCGCCCCGGGCGGGGCCGGTCCCGCGGCCCGGGTCACGCAGCGCGCGTCGAAGGCCGTCCTGCTCTCCCCGCTCAAGGAAGCCCCCGAGCACGCCGCGCCAAGGCCCGGCCTTTCGTGGCAGGGCAGGAACCCCGAGAGGTCGCGCCCGGCACGAGGGCGGCGGGTATCCGTGCCTGACCGACGGCGAAACCCGGCCCCCTCGCGCCGTTCGACACGGGACAGCGCGGTCCGGCGCGGGCGGCATCCCACCTTCTTCGCAAGGATGGTGATCCGGCGCCCGCGCTGCCCTGTCACTCGATCAGGCGCAGCTGGTTGATCTG
>NZ_JAWLFS010000198.1:0-5664 GCF_041685465.1 Rhodosalinus sp.
GACCTCGAAGGTGGACGACGACCAGCTCTTCTATTGCCGCTCGCGCGGCATGGACGAGGAAGAAGCCGTGGCGCTGATCGTCAACGGCTTCGCCAAGGAGGTGCTGCAGGCGCTGCCGATGGAGTTCGCGATGGAGGCGCAACAGCTCGTGGCGATCTCGCTCGAGGGCTCGGTCGGCTGAGGACGGAACAGGCGCCATGATCGTCACCACCACGCCCGCCGTCGAGGGCCGCAAGATCGAGGGTTATCACGGCATCGTCACGGGTGAGGCGATCATCGGCGCCAACGTCTTCCGCGACGTCTTCGCCGGGATCACCGACATCCTCGGCGGCCGCTCCGGCGCCTACGAGGCGAGCCTCGCCGAGGCGCGCGAGACGGCGATCCGCGAGATGGAGGGCCGCGCGGCGGCGCTCGGCGCCACGGCCGTGGTCGGGGTCGACCTGGATTACGAGGTCATCAACAACATGCTGATGGTCTCGGCCTCCGGCACCGCGGTCACGCTGGGCTGAGCCGTGGGTCCGCCGCTGTCGCAGACCGGGCCGGCACGGCCGGAGCTGACGCTGCCGGAGGCGGAAGCGGCGGCGCTTCGCGCGGTCTACGCGGGGGCCGGGACGATCCTCGAGTATGGCTCGGGCGGGTCGACGGTCATGGCCGCCGAGATGCCCGGCAAGCGGGTCGTCGCGGTGGAGAGCGATCCGGACTGGGCGGCGCGCATGCGTGCCTGGTTCGCGGACAACCCGCCGGCCGACGGCTCGGCGGTGGAGGTGATCCGGGCCGACATCGGCCCGACGAAGGAGTGGGGCCATCCGGCCGACGACTCGGGGTGGCGGCGCTACGCGCGCTACCCGCTCGGGGTCTGGGACCGCGAGGGGCTGGCGCCGGAGGCGGTGCTGGTGGACGGGCGGTTCCGGGTGGGCTGCGCGCTCGCGGCGCTCTTCCGGGCGCCGGGGCCGTTCACGCTGCTCTTCGACGACTACGCGCCGCGGCGCCACTACCACGTCGTCGAGGAGTATCTCGGGCCGCCCCGCATGGCGGGGCGCATGGCCCTCTGGGAGGTGACGCCGCGGCCGGTTCCGGCCGAGCGGCTGACGCAAATCGTGACGCTGATGACGCGGCCGTGAGCGGCGCGCAGGCAGAAGGAAGGGACGACCACATGCTGACCATCGAAAATCTCCACGTGAAGCTCGAGGAGGAGGACAAGGAGATCCTCAAGGGCGTGGACCTCTCCGTCGAGGCGGGCAAGGTGCACGCGATCATGGGGCCGAACGGCTCGGGCAAGTCGACGCTCTCCTACGTGCTGTCGGGGCGCGACGGCTACGAGGTCACGGATGGGTCGGCGCAGCTCGACGGCGAGGAACTGCTCGAGATGGAGCCCGAAGAGCGCGCGGCGGCCGGTCTCTTCCTCGCGTTCCAGTACCCGGTCGAGATCGCGGGCGTGGGCAACATGACCTTCCTGCGCACCGCGGTGAACGCGCAGCGCAAGGCCCGCGGCGAGGCCGAGATGAACTCGACCGAGTTCCTCAAGCTCGTGCGCGCCCGCGCCAGGGAGCTCGACATCGACGCCGAGATGCTCAAGCGCGGCGTCAACTCGGGCTTCTCGGGCGGCGAGAAGAAGCGCAACGAGATCCTCCAGATGGCCATGCTGGAGCCGCGGATGTGCATCCTCGACGAGACGGACTCCGGCCTTGACGTGGACGCGATGAAGCTCGTGGCACAGGGCGTGAACAAGCTGCGCGACGCGGGCCGCGGTTTCCTGGTGATCACGCACTACCAGCGGCTTCTGGACCACATCGTGCCGGACGTCGTGCATATCATGGCCGGCGGGCGCATCGTGAAGACCGGCGGCCCCGAGCTCGCGCTCGAGGTCGAGAAGAACGGCTACGCCGAGTTCGCCGGGGAGGTGGCGTGATGGCGCTCCCGCAGCCGAAGCTCGACACGCTCGAGGCGCGCCTCGGCGCGCTGACGATGCCCGCGGACGGCTGGCCGCGCGCCGCGCGCGAGGCGGCGCTGGAGCGCCTGCGCGGGATGGGTCTGCCGGGCGCGCGCGACGAATACTGGAAGTTCACGCGCCCCGACACGCTCACAGCAATCGAGGCGCCCGAGGCGGCGGTCTTCGACGCGGGCGAGCCGCCGATGTTCGACGCCTTCGACCGGCTGAAGATCGTCTTCACCGACGGCGTCTTCGACGCGGCGGCCTCCGATGACCTCGCGCTCGAGGGGATCGAGATCGCGCGCCTCGAAGAGGCGGGGGCGGCGGATCTGCACTGGGCGCGCGACATCTACGGCACGCTCGAGGCGCGGGGGCACGATCCCGTGCCGCGCCCGCTCGCGGCACTCAACACGGCCCATGCGACCGACGGTGTGCTGATCCGCGTGACGGCGACGCCCTCCAGGCCGGTGAGCCTGATCTACCGGCACGAGTCCACGACCTCGGACGCCTATCTGCACCACTGCATCCGGGTCGAGGCCGGGGCGACGCTCACGCTTCTCGAGAACGGGCCCGCGGCGGCGCGGTTCAACAACGTGATCGAGGTCGACCTCGCCGACGGCGCGACCTTTCATCACGTCCGCGCGCAGGGCCGCGACCACGAGCGCCGCGCGGCGACGCATGTCTTCGCCCGTGTCGGGGAGGCGAGCGTCTTCAAGAGCTTCTCGGTCACGGTGAACGGCGTGATGACACGCAACGAGACCGTGGTCGAGATGGCCGGCGCGGGCGGCGTGGCGCATATCGCCGGCGCGAGCGCGGGCGACCGCGGCTTTCACGGCGACGACACGGTGTTCATCACCCACGCCGCGCCCGACTGCGAGAGCCGCCAGGTCTTCAAGAAGGTGCTCCGCAACGGCGCCACGGGCGTCTTTCAGGGCAAGATCCTCGTCCATCCGGTCGCGCAGAAGACCGACGGCTACCAGATCAGCCAGTCGCTGCTTCTCGACGACGACAGCCAGTTCCTCGCCAAGCCGGAGCTCGAGATCTACGCCGACGACGTGGCCTGTTCGCACGGCTCGACCTCGGGCGCGATCGACGAGGACGCGCTCTTCTACCTGCGCTCCCGCGGCGTGCCGGAAGGCGAGGCGACCGATATCCTGACGCTGTCCTTCCTCGCCGAGGCTGTGGAGGAGATCGAGGACGAGGCGCTCGCCGGGGACATCACGGCGCGGCTCGAGAGCTGGCTTGCGCGTCGGCGCGGCTGATGCCGGTGACAACCGATATCGCGGCGACCTACCGGTCGCCGCGAGCCGTGATGCGCCGCCTGCTGGCGGCCGGGCGGCGCGAGGACCGGGCACTCGCCATCCTGATGGGCGGGTGTCTTCTCGCGTTCATCGGGCGCTGGCCGGCGCTGCAGCGCGCCGCGACGCTCGAGACCGACGCCGAGGGTCCCTCCTTCGAGGCGATGATGGCCGGGGCGCTCTTCGGCTGGATCTTCGTCGCGCCGCTTCTCTTCTACGGGCTCGCGGCGCTCTCGCATCTCGTCGCGCGGGCCCTCGGGGGGCAGGGCGGGTTCTTCGGTGCGCGCCTCGCGCTTTTCTGGTCGTTTCTCGCCGCGGCACCGCTTCTTCTGCTTCACGGGCTGGTCGAGGGCTTCGTCGGGCCCGGACCGGGCTTGCAGATCGTCGGCGTTCTGTGGTTGGTCGCTTTCGGGTGGTTCTGGATCGCGAGCCTCCGGGAGGCCGAGAAAGGGATGGCATGACGACCGCGGCGCTCGGGCAACTGGCGATCGAGACGATACGCGACCCGCGGGAGGCCGCGCGCCGGCTGCTCGCGCTGGACCTGCCGCGCAGCGCGCTCTGGACGGCGCTCGCGCTGGTGATCGTGCTGAACGCCGCCGTCTACGGCCTGTCCAACATGCTGGTGCCGCCGCCCTCGGACGTGCCGATGGCCGCCCTCTCGCCGGTGCCCTTCGCGGCCTTCCTCGCCGCCGGGCTGATCGGCACGATCTACGCGCTCTGGTACGTCGGCCGCGCGCTCGGCGGGGCGGGATCGCTCGACGACGTGATGGTGCTGCTGGTGTGGCTTCAGGCGCTGCGCCTCGCGGTGCAGGCCGCGCTTCTGGTGCTCGTGCCGCTGAGCCCGGTCCTGTCGTCGCTGGTGGTGCTGGCGGCGGCGGTAATCGGTTTCTGGATCCTTCTGAATTTCGTCGATATGGCGCATGGTTACGGCAGCCTGTTGAAGTCGCTCGGGGCGGTCGCGCTCAGCGTGCTCGCGCTCGCTCTGGGGCTCACGCTGTTCGTGACGCTCTTCGGTGGCGCGCTACCTCAGTCGTGACGCGATAGGGGACGATGGCGATGTATGACGTGAACGCGATCCGGGCGGAGTTTCCGATCCTCGCGCGCGAGGTGAACGGCAAGCCGCTGGTCTATCTGGACAACGGCGCCTCCGCGCAGAAGCCGCAGTGCGTGATCGACGCGGTCACGAAAGGCTACGCCGAGGAATACGCCAACGTGCACCGGGGGCTGCACTATCTCTCGAACCTCGCCACCGAGAAATACGAGGCCGTGCGCGGCACCGTGGCCCGCTTCCTCGGCGCGCCCTCGGAGGACGAGATCGTGATGACCTCGGGCACCACCGAGGGCATCAACCTTGTGGCCTACGGCTGGGCCATGCCGCGGATCGAACCCGGCGACGAGATCGTGCTCAGTGTCATGGAGCATCACGCCAATATCGTGCCCTGGCACTTCCTGCGCGAGCGCCACGGCGCGGTGCTGAAATGGGTGGACGTGGACGCCACCGGCGCGCTCGATCCGCAGGCGGTGATCGACGCGATCGGGCCGAAGACCAAGCTGGTGGCGATCACGCATCTTTCCAACGTCCTCGGCACGAAGGTGGACGTTCAGGCGATCTGCGCGGGCGCGCGGGAGAAGGGCGTGCCGGTGCTGGTGGACGGCAGTCAGGCCGCGGTGCACATGCCGGTGAACGTGGCCGGGCTCGGCTGCGATTTCTACGCCGTCACCGGCCACAAGCTCTATGGCCCTTCCGGGTCCGGCGCGATCTGGATCGCGCGCGAGCGGATGGAGGAGATGCGCCCCTTCATCGGCGGGGGCGACATGATCCGCGAGGTGCACAAGGACGAGGTGACCTATGCCGATCCGCCGATGAAGTTCGAGGCGGGGACGCCGGGCATCGTTCAGCAGATCGGCCTTGGCGTCGCGCTCGAGTGGCTCATGGATCTCGGCATGGAGGCGGTCGCGGCGCATGAGGACGGCCTGCGCGACTACGCGGTCACGCGGCTCGGCGGGCTCAACTGGCTGAACGTGCAGGGGACGACGCCGGACAAGGCGGCGATCTTTTCCTTCACGATGCAGGGCGGCGCCCATGCGCACGACATCTCCACCATCCTCGACAAGAAGGGCGTCGCCGTGCGCGCGGGCCATCATTGCGCCGGGCCGCTGATGGATTTCCTCGGCACGCCGGCGACCTGCCGGGCGAGCTTCGCGCTCTACAACACGACCGACGAGGTCGACGCGCTGGTCGACGCGCTCGAGCTGGCGCACGAGCTGTTCGACTGAGGCGCGGGATGCGTCCCCGCGCCCGCGCGGCGGCGGCGACGGGTTGCGCATCGCCGGCCGCGGCGCTAAGGGAGCGGTGCCGGTCCCGTAGCTCAGCCGGATAGAGCGCGCGCCTCCGAAGCGCGAGGTCACAGGTTCGAATCCTGTCGGGACCGCCAC
>NZ_JAWLFS010000199.1:0-5657 GCF_041685465.1 Rhodosalinus sp.
GCCGAAAGCCTCGGCTTCGACCTCGTCTGGTTCGCGCTGATCATGCTGCTGGCATTGGAGATCAGCTTCACGACACCGCCCTTCGGGCTTCTGCTCTTCGTGATGAAGGGCGTCGCGCCGCCGGGCACGACGATGCGCACGATCTACATGGCGGCGCTGCCCTTCATCGCCTGCTCGCTGATCCTCGTGGCGCTCCTGGTGGCCTTCCCCGGCCTCGCGCTCTGGGCGCGCTAGCCGTCCGGTCCCCGCGGCGGCGACCGAGTAAGCGCTTTCACATCACGCCCCTCGGGCGGCGCGTGCACCTGCGGGGGCGCAGATCGGCAAATGCCGCGCGGTGGGCGGCGGGCGTGCCTTGCGGGCAGGCACCGCGCTCGCCGCTCAGATGACGGCGAGGCTCCGCGCGAGCATGGCGGCATGCGTGCGGTTCTTGGCGTCGAGCTTTCGGCAGATGGCGCGCATGTGCATCTTCACGTTCACCTCGCTGAGATTGACGTGAAGGGCGATTTCCTTGTTGGTCGCGCCATCGGAGGCGAGCTTCAGGATAATGATCTCGAGCTCGGTCAGGTCCGTCCCGTCCGGCGCGCCGGAGCCGGCGGGCGGTGCGCCGGCGGCGGGCATGAAGACCTCGCCCGAAAGGACAAGCTGCAGCGCGCTGGTCAGCGCCTTCAGCGGCATGGTCTTCGGGATCAGCCCCCGCACCCCGAGGTCGACGGCACCGGCGACGAAGCGACGGTCCGCCTCGCCCGAAAAAAGCACGACCTTGGTGTCGCCCGCGCGGGCGAGGACGCGTTGCACGCTTTCCAGCCCGGTCATCCCGGGCATGCGCACGTCGAGCAGCAGAAGGTCGTAGGGGGTGTCCCCGGCGAGCGCCTGGATCGCTTCGGTCAGGGTGCCGACGACACGCGTCTCGAACCCGCCCGACCGTTCGAGAAGCCGGGCGACGGCTTCGGTTATCATCCGGTGGTCGTCCGCGATGAGGACCCGCGCCGGCGCGTCGTCCGCATCGTCGGTCGCCACGCGTGTATCGAGATCTGCTGAACCGGCCATGTGTGCGCCCTCGTGCTCGTTCGGTGTGTGCGCGCCCCTTCGGTTGCGCACCGCCGTGACATAACGAGTGTTCTTCGGTCGATCCAAGTGCCATTCGGTTATCTTACGTGGCGAAAATATCCAAAGATACATCGCGTGACCGTCCGTGGCGTCGTAGGCAGTCGTAGGGCATCAGGAACGACGGGGACGCAATGCAGCGACGGGATTTCCTGGGCGGGCTGACCCTCTGCGCCGTCATGGGGCCATGGGTGCCGGCGACCGCCGGGCGCGTGCTCCTGAGCGTGCAGGGGGAGGTTGACGGCGCCGGGCCGGTGCAATTCGACGCGGCCGCGCTCGATGCGCTGCCCCGCCGCGAGATCGTGACCGCCACCGAGTGGACGGACGGGGTCGAAACCTTCGCCGGCCCGGCCCTCGCCGACGTGCTGGCGGCGGCGGGGGCCGGCCCGGGCGATCTGCGGCTGACCGCGCTCAACGACTACAGTGTCGACATGCCGCGCAAGGTCGTCGCGCCGGAGGTGCCGATCGTCGCGCTCTATCGCGACGGCATGCGGTTCGGGGTGCGCGATCACGGTCCGCTCTGGATCATCTTTCCCTATGACCGGGCGGCGCGCTATCGCAACGAGCAAATCTTTTCCTACTCGATCTGGCAACTCGCGCGGATCGACGTGAAACCCGGCTGAGGGCGCCGGGCATGATCGCACCGCTGCGAGATGCCGCACGGGTCCGCGGGAGCCGTGCCGCCGCCGCGCTGGTCGCCGTGATCCTGCTGGCCGCCCTCGCGATGCTCGCCAATTCGGTCATGGTGATCGAGAAGCGTACGGAGCTGCACCAGACGGCCTCGGACAACCGCGCATGGGTGCTTTCGCAGCTCGAGGCCGACTACGCCCGCCTCCGGAGCGCCGTGAGCGGCGCGCGTGCGGTGACGGCACGCGGCGCCATCCCCGATCTGGGGGAGCTCACGCTGGCCTTCGACATCTTCTACTCTCGCGTCAGCACGTTCGTCACCCTGCTCGAGGCAGCCGCGTCCGAGGCTGCGGTCGCGCCCCAGCGCGAGCGCATGCTCGCCCTGCGCGCGCGGCTGGCGTCGCAGGTCGACGCGCTCGGCCCACCGCTGGGGGCGCCCCTCGCACGACTGGACGCGACGCTCGCCGAGGCGGCGCCGCTCGTGCGCGACGCCTCCGTGACCACGCTTCACAAGCTGGTCGCGGATGAGACGCAGGCGCGCGAGGAGGAAAGGGCGCTCTTCACGACATACGTGGCGATCTCGGTCGCGCTGCTCGCGCTGATGCTGGGGGCCGCGATCCTGTCGGGGCGGGTGTGGTCCGAGGTGCATCGCCGTGCGGCGGTCGCGCGGCGGTCGACGCGGATGCTCGAGCGGCTGTTCGATGCCGCGTCCGACGGTATCGTCGTCACCGATCCCGACGGCAGGGTGCTGCATGCCAATGCCGCGGCGGTGAAGCTGGCCCCGGCACTGCGTCCCGCTGCAGAGGGGGCGGAGCGCGCCGCGGCGCCGGGCCTCGGGGATCTTCTGGGCGACCCCTGTGCGCCGATGATCGACGCCGGCCCCGTGCGCAGCCATCTGCGCGCGCCCGACGGGAGCGAGCGCCCGGTGGACGTGACGGTGACCGCGACGCGCGACCTGGAGGGGGAGCGCATCCTCGCCGTGTTCATCCGCGACCGCGCGGCCGAGGCGGAGGCCGAGCGTGCGCAGGCCCGCGCGCGGGATGCCCTCGAAAGCTATGCCGAAGCGAAGGACCGTTTCTTCTCCGCCGTCAGCCACGAGATGCGCACGCCGCTGCACGCGGTGCTGGGGGCGCTGGATCTCCTTCAGAACGCCGCGCCGGGGGCCGAGCGCGCGGATCTGCTCGCCATGGCGCGGGAGTCGGGCGACCGGCTGCTGGCGCTGGTGGAGGATGCGCTCGACATCACCCGGCTCGCCGAGTTGCCGGCGCAGGAGCGCGCCGTCTCGCCGAGCTCGCTTGCCCGGCGGGCGATCTCGGCGCATGCCGCCGACGCTGCCGCGCATGGCACCGAGCTGCGCCTCGAGATCGTGGGCGAGATGACGCCGCGGTTCTACAACGGCTGCACACAGGGGATCGCGCGGGTGCTGAGCCGCCTTATCCGGCATGCGGTCGCCGCGGCGCCCGGCGGCGTGGTCACGGTGACGCTGCGCCACGGTGCGCCGGGGGCGGATGGCGTCGCGGCGTTCGAGGTCGTGGTGGCCGATGACGGGCCGGCGCTGTCCGGTGCCGACCGCGACCGGATTTTCGAGCCCTTCGAGGTCGTGGAGGGGCGCGCGGCGCAGGATGCGGGCACGGGCCTCGGTCTGGCGCCGGTGCGCGCGCTGGTCTCGGCGATGGGCGGGACGGTCACGGCGGATGCGGCGCCGGGCGGCGGCGCGCGCTTCCGTGTGGCCTTGCAGCTCGACGTCGCGGAGGACGGCGACGCGGCGGCCGAGGTCGCGGGGCCGTCGCGCCCTCTGCCTGCCGGCGGCGCGGCGCTCGTCGCGGACGACGCGCCGGTCAACGTCGCGCTGATGCGCCGGATGGTCGAACGCCTCGGCTTCGCCGTGGAGACGGCCGCAGACGGCGTCGAGGCCGTGGAGAAGGCGAGCGCGCAGTCCTATGCGCTGATCGTGCTCGACTACCTGATGCCGGGGCTCACCGGGATCGAGGCCGCGCGGCGCATCCGGGCGACGCAGACGTCCGCGGAGGCCGTCATCCTCTGCGTCACCGCGGTGGCCGACCTGGTCCCGCCCGAGGCGATGCAGGACGGCGCGGCGGACGCACTGCTGTCGAAGCCGCTCGACGGTGCGACGCTGGCGGGGGCGCTGGAAGGCGCGGCGTCGCTGTCGGCCTCGGGAACGCCCGATCCGGCCACGACCCACCCGGAGCTTGCGGGGCTTTCGAACACGCTCGACCGCGCGGAGCTCGACGCGATGCTCGGCCCCGACACCGCCGCGGACATGATCGCGGCCGCGCTGGAGGACGCCCGAAGCGCGCTCGCCGCGCTTTCCGACACCGGGGCGGAGCGCACGGCGCGGATCGAGGCGCTGCATCGCGCGGTGGGATCGACCTCGATGATCGGTTTCCGGCGGCTCGGCGCGCTCTTCAAGCAGGCACAGCGCGAACTGATGGCGGAGCGTGACACGGCGCTGCCGGTGCTCGAAGCTCTCCTCCACGCCGATGTCGCCGCGCTGCGCCCGGCCGACAAGGCCGGCTGATGTCCACGGCACGATGATCGATAGTTTTCCGCTTCGGCGGAACGATGCGCTTCTGTCGCCTGTGCGCGCGCGGTGGACCGATAGCTTCCTTCGGGATATGCGGCACCTGTGACAGGTCTGTGGTCATGTCAGGCCGTGACGCCGCGAAAGTGTGGTGCCACGAAAAAAGGGGACTAGGTCTGTGAATGAAGTGACAGGCTCCCGCAGAATGACACAGTCCACGACCGCGCCCCTCGTCGCATCGCCCGGCGCAGACGCGCTCCGGCTTTTCGGCGACAGGGTCGGAACATGGGAAAGCGACGCGGACGGCGCGGCGCGCGTCTCGCCCCGGTTGATGGCGCTCCTGGGACGTGGGGCGGAGGAGACTTCCTTCTCGTCCGCGGGCTTTCGCCTGCTCGTCCACCCGCACGATCAGGAGGCCTTGCGCGAGGCGCGCGAGACGCTTTTTTCCGAAAAGGCGGAGACGGTCGCGATCGATCTGCACCTGCTCCATGCAGAGGGGGGCTACGTCGCTCTCAACGGGTATGGTTGCGTCATCGCGCGCGACGGCCCCGGTGGACGCCCGACGCGCATCGGCGGCGTCGCCTTCGCCCCCGAGACGACCGTGACGGGCGACACGCGCCACGATCCCAAGGCGCTCGCCCTGCGGGAGACGCGCGACGGGACGGCGATCGCCGACGCCGGAGGCTATTTCACCTTCATGAACCCGGCGCACCGGCGCATGTTCGGCATCGAGCCGGGGGCGGACGTGACCGCGCTGCACTGGTCGGATCTCTACGCGCCGGAGGTTCGCACGCTGATCGAACGCGAGGTTTTCCCGGTCCTGACGCAGACGGGCTCGTGGAGCGGGGAGCTGCGTGGCCGGCGCCTCGACAACGCGGAACCCGTGCAGCAGGAGGTGTCGCTGACGCTCGCCTCGGGCGGCGGGATCATCTGCGCGACGCGGGACATATCCGAGCGCCTGCGCGGCGAGGCGGAGCGCGCGCGCCTGCGCGAGCAGCTCCTCGTGTCGCAGCGCTACGAGGTCGTCCATGCCCTCACCGCCGGCGCGGCGCATGATCTGAGAAACCTCCTCGGGCTGGTTCAGCAGCACGCCAGCGGGATCGAGGCGGGCCTCGAGGACGATCCCGCCGCGGCCGCCGCCACCATCACCGAGACGGTTCAGGAAGCTGCCCGCCTGCTGAACGACCGCCTCGCGCTGGGCAGGGATACGGGCGACGGATACGCGCCGCTCGATCTGCGCGCACCGCTCGCGAAGGCCGCCGAGCTGGTTGGGGCGACGCTCCCCCCGGGGATCGCCCTCGATCTCGACCTGCCCGAGGCCGCGGTGATGCTCTCGGCGCGCCACGTCGACGTTGTGCAGATGGTGCTCAACCTGATGATCAAC
>NZ_JAWLFS010000200.1:0-5642 GCF_041685465.1 Rhodosalinus sp.
CATGGGTCAAGCCTAGCCGCCGCGCCCGGCCCCGGCAATCGGCGACGCCGGGTCGGCCGGGCGGATGCCTGCCGATGCGGCAGCCGGCCCCGCCGACGGCGCACGGGGCGACGGCGGCGATTGCGCCCCGCCGCTCCTTTCGGCTAAGGCGAAACGGGCGCGCGACGGGGGCGACGACGGAATGGATCGCACGGGCGAAACGGTGCTGGGCCTCAGGGGGCTGTCGAGGGCCTACCCCGGCGTGCGCGCCTGCGACGACATCACGCTCGACATCCGGCGCGGCGAGATCCACGCGCTCCTCGGCGAGAACGGGGCCGGCAAGTCCACGCTGGTCAAGATGATCTACGGCCTCGTCACCCCCGACGCGGGAGAGATGACGCTGGACGGACGGCCCTTCGCGCCCGCCGACCCGAACGCCGCGCGCCGCGCCGGCGTGGCGATGGTCTTTCAGCACTTCTCGCTCTTCGATGCGCTCACCGTGGCCGAGAACATCGCGCTGGGCATGGAGGACGCGCCGCCGCCCCGACGCCTCGCCGCGCGCATCCGCGAGGTCTCGGAGCTCTACGGCCTGCCGCTCGACCCGCACCGCACCGTCGGCACGCTCTCGGCGGGCGAGCGCCAGAGGGTCGAGATCGTGCGCTGCCTGCTGCAGGGCCCTCGCGTGCTGATCATGGACGAGCCGACCAGCGTGCTCACCCCGCAGGAGGCGGAGATCCTCTTCGAGACGCTGAGGAAGCTCGCCGCGGAGGGCACGGCGATCCTCTACATCTCCCACAAGCTCGAGGAGATCCGCGCGCTCTGCGACACGGCGACGATCCTGCGCCGGGGCCAGGTGGTCGCCACCTGCACGCCGGCCGAGACCACCGCGCGCGAGATGGCGGAGCTCATGGTGGGCGCCAGCTTCGCCCCCGTCGCCCCGGCCGCGCGCGAGACGGGGGCGGTCGCGCTCGAGGCGCGGGGGCTCGCCGCGCCGGCGCCCGGCGCCTTCGGCACGCCGCTTCATGACCTGTCGTTCACGCTGCGCGCCGGCGAGGTGCTCGGCCTCGGCGGCGTCGCCGGCAACGGGCAGGACGAGCTCCTCGCCGTGCTCGCCGGCGAACGCGCCCTGCCCCGCGGCATGCTCTTTCTCGACGGCGCCGACATCGGCCGGCTCGGCCCGCAGGCGCGGCGCGCGCGCGGCCTCGCCACCGCACCCGAGGAACGCCTCGGCCACGCCGCCGCGCCCGAGATGAGCCTCACCGAGAACGCACTGCTGACGGCGGCGCGGCGTCCGGGGCTCCTCAGGCAGGGCTTCATCGACTGGGCCGCCGTGCGGCGCTTCGCCGAGGAGGTGATCGAGCGTTTCGACGTCCGCACCCCGGGGCCAGAGGCGGCGGCGCGGGCGCTTTCGGGCGGCAACCTCCAGAAGTTCGTGATCGGCCGCGAGATCGCGCAGGCGCCGCGCGTGCTGGTCGTCAACCAGCCGACCTGGGGCGTGGACGCGGCGGCGGCCGCGGCGATCCGGCAGGCGCTTCTCGACATGGCCGCCGCCGGAACGGCGATCCTGGTCATCAGCCAGGATCTCGACGAGCTCTTCGAGGTGGCCGACCGGTTCGGCGCGCTCGTCGGCGGCCGGCTGAGCGAGATCCGCCCGATGCGCGACCTCAGCCTCGAACGGATCGGCCTGATGATGGGCGGCGCACACGACATGGAGGTGGCGCATGTGGGGTGATCGGAGCGCGCCGAAGCGGCCCCTGCGCCCGGCGCGGCTGTCGCTCGGATATTTCGAGGCCCTCGACAGGGGGGGGATGGCCTGCGCGAAGAGGGACCGTCAGGGACCGATGCGCGCGGCGGTGCCCGCCGGCAGGGCGCAGGCGTGATCGCGCTCGAGAAACGGCCCGAGCCGTCGCGCCTCTGGCGCGCGGCGACGCCGCCCATCGCCGTCGTACTGACGATGCTCGCCGGCGGCGCGATGTTCGCCGCGCTCGGCGCCGATCCGGTCGCCGCGATCCGGGTGATCTTCTGGGACCCGCTCTTCGATCCGGCCGTCGCCTCCTACGCGCGGCCGCAGCTCCTGGTGAAGGCCGGGCCGCTCATCCTGATCGCGGTGGGCCTCGCCATCGGCTTCCGCTCGGGCGTCTGGAACATCGGCGCCGAGGGACAGTACATCATCGGCGGCGTGTGCGGGGCCGCCGCGGCGCTCGCCTTCTACCCGGCCGAGACGCGGGCGATCTTCCCGCTCGCGGTGCTCGCCGGTGCGGCAGGCGGCCTCGCCTGGGGGATGATCCCCGCGCTCCTGAAGGTCCGCTTCGGAACGAACGAGATCCTCGTCTCCCTGATGCTGGTCTATGTCGCCGAATCCGTCCTCGCCTCGGTCAGTTCGGGGCTTCTCCAGAACCCCGAGGGCCGCGGGTTTCCGGGCTCGCGCAACCTCGCGCAGTGGGACGCGGTGGCCAACCGCGAACTGATCGCCGGCACGGGGATGCACTGGGGCGTCGGCGCCGCCTTCGTCGCGGTGATCGCCGCCTACATCCTGATGAGCCGGCACATCCTCGGCTTCCAGCTTCGCCTTTCGGGCGCGGCACCGCGCGCCGCGCGCTTCGCCGGCATCACCCCGCGGCGTGTGGTGCTGACCTGCTTCGCGATCTCGGGCGCGCTCGCCGGCTTGGCGGGCTTCTTCGAGGTCGCGGGCCCGGCCGGGCAGATCAGCATCGACTTCGGCTCCTTCTACGGCTTCACCGCGATCATCGTCGCCTTCCTCGGGCGTCTGCACCCGGTGGGCATCCTGCTCGCCGGGCTGCTGATGGCGCTCACCTACATCGGCGGCGAGATGGCGCAGCTGACGCTCGGCCTGCCGGCCGCGGCGATCCAGCTCTTCCAGGGAATGCTGCTCTTCTTCCTGCTCGCGACGGATGTCTTCGTGAACTACCGTCTCAGACCGCGGCGCCGGGAGGCCGCCTGACATGGACCTCGCCACGATCCAGCCCGCGATCCTGATCGCCTCGCTGATGGTCTCCTCGACGCCGATCCTGCTCGCCGCGCTGGGCGAGATGGTGGTCGAGCGCGCCGGGGTGCTGAACCTCGGGGTCGAGGGGATGATGATCACCGGCGCGGTGGCCGGCTTCGCCGTCGCGATCAACTCGGGCAGCCCGGCGCTCGGCTTCCTCGGCGCGGCGGCGGCGGGCGCGGCGCTTTCGCTCGCCTTCGCGGTGCTGACGCAGCTTCTGCTCTCGAACCACGTCGCCACGGGCCTCGCGCTGACGCTCGCCGGGCTCGGGCTCTCCTCGCTCGTCGGCAAGCCCTACGAGGGGATGAAGGCGCCCACCCTGCCGAAGCTCGACCTCGGCCCGCTCGCCGAGATCCCGGTCCTCGGGCGCGTGCTCTTCTCGCACGACCTCATGGTCTATGCGAGCCTCGCGCTGGTCGCCGCCGTCTGGGCGATCCTGCGCGCCACGCGGGCGGGGCTGATCCTGCGCGCCGTCGGCGAAAGCGCGGAGGCCGCCCATGCGCTCGGCTACAGCGTGGTGCGCGTGCGCGTGCTCGCCATCCTCTTCGGCGGCGCGCTCGCGGGGCTCGGCGGCGCCTACATCAGCCTCGTGCGCGTGCCGCAATGGACGGAAGGCATGACCGCCGGCGCCGGCTGGATCGCGCTCGCCATCGTGGTCTTCGCCTCCTGGCGCGCGGGCTGGGTGCTGGTGGGCGCCTACCTTTTCGGCGGCGTCACCGTGCTGCAGCTCAACCTGCAGGCCGCGGGCGCGGCGGTACCCGTCACGCTCTTGTCGGCTTCGCCCTATCTGGTAACGATCCTCGTGCTCGTGTTCATCTCGGCCCGCGGGCTGCAGGGCGCGCCCGCCGCGCTGGGCCGGAGCTTCCACGCCTCGGGCTAGGCCCGCACCGGCCGCCCCGGCGGCACAGACGCAACACCAAGGGGGGTATCCCATGTATCGCAGAACGCTTCTTTCCACCGCCGCGGCGCTCGCCCTCGGCCTCGGCCTGCCCGCCGCGGCGCAGGACGACCCGATGAAGATCGGTTTCATCTACGTCGGCCCGATCGGCGACGGCGGCTGGACCTACACCCACAACGAGGGCCGCCTCGCCGTCGAGGAGCACTTCGGCGACGCCGTCGAGACCGTCTACCAGGAGAGCGTGCCGGAAGGCGCCGACGCCACGCGCGCGATGACGCAGATGGCGCTCTCGGGCGCGGACATGATCTTCGCCACCTCCTTCGGCTACATGGACCAGGTGCTCGAGGTGGCCGAGCAGTTCCCCGACGTGACCTTCGAGCACGCCACCGGCTACAAGCAGGCCGAGAACGTGGCGACCTACTCCGCGCGCTTCTACGAGGGCCGCGCGGTGATCGGCCACATCGCGGGCCGCATGACCGAGACGAACACCGTCGGCTACATCGCCTCCTACCCGATCCCGGAAGTGATCCGCGGCATCAACTCCGCCTACATCCACGCCAAGAAGGCCAACCCCGAGGTCGAGTTCCGCGTCGTCTGGGCCTACACCTGGTTCGACCCGGCCAAGGAGGCCGACGCGGCGAGCGCGCTGATCGAGCAGGGCGCCGACGTGATCCTGCAGCACACCGACTCCACCGCGCCGCTCGCGGCGGCGGAATCGGCCGGCGACGTGATCGGCTTCGGACAGGCCTCCGACATGGCGGAGTACAAGCCCTCTCCCCGCGTCTCCTCGATCCTCGACATCTGGGGCCCCTACTACATCGACCGGATCGAGGCCGTCATGGACGGCACCTGGGAGAGCGGCGACACCTGGCACGGCATCGGCGAGGGCATGGTCGGCATCGGCGAGATCACCGAGGCGGTGCCGGAGGACGTCCGCGAGGAGGCGCTCGCGCTCAAGGAGAGCATCGCGTCGGGCGAATATCACCCCTTCACCGGCCCGCTGAACAGGCAGGACGGCACGACGTGGCTCGCCGAGGGCGAAACCGCCGACGACGGCACGCTGCTCGGCATGGACTTCTACGTCGAGGGGATCACCAGCGAGATCCCCGACTGATCCCTTGCGCCGCCCCGGCCCGCCCGGGGCGGCGGCCCCGCGCCCCCCTCGCTCGAACGCACCACGCCGGACGGGACACGACGGGAAACGCCCGGCCCCGTCCCGCGCTTCTTCTTGGATCCAAATATCCCGGGGGAGTCGCGCGCGCCCCGCGCGCGGCGGGGGCAGCGCCCCCGTGCCATCGCCGGCCCCACGCGCCGCGCACCGCCACCTCCGCGCGACATCGGCCGCCGGGCGGAAGGGGGCGCCCGCCCCCTCCCCCCCCGCCCCGCGCCGTGCGATTGTCCGGCCGATGACGACGCTCCGCTCCCCCGACGGCACCCCGGCGAGCCGCTTCGCCTTCGGCGCGATGCAGATCGGCGGCGCGGCGGACGAGGCTGCCTCCGCGGCGATGGTCGAGGCTGCGCTGGCTGCAGGGATCACGCATTTCGACACCGCCTACGTCTACACCGACGGCCGCTCGGAGGAGATCCTCGGCCGCCTCCTCCGGCCCCACCGCGACCGCGTCACGATCGCGACGAAGGCCGGCTACACGGGCGGCGCCGCGCCCGAGACGCTTCAGGCGCAGTTCGACGCGAGCCGCCGACGGCTCGGGATGGACCGGGTGGAGATCCTCTACCTCCACCGCTGGGACCCGGAGGCGC
>NZ_JAWLFS010000201.1:0-5572 GCF_041685465.1 Rhodosalinus sp.
ACGCGCGCGGCGGGGACGGGAGGATCGTGGTCCTGCGCTCCTTCGGCAAGTTCTTCGGACTGGCGGGACTGCGCCTCGGCTTCGCGCTGGGCGACGCGGACGCGATCGAGCGGCTGCGCGCGCTGGCCGGGCCGTGGGCGGTGAGCGGACCCGCCGCCGCCCTCGGCACCGAGGCGCTCGGCGACACGGATTGGCAGGCGGCGACGCGCGCGCGGCTGGGCCAGGATGCGCAGCGGCTGGACGAGATCGCGGCGCGGGCCGGCTGGCCGCTCGTGGGCGGCACGGCCCTCTTTCGCACCTACGACGCGGGCGACGGCCCGGCGGCGCAGGCCCGGCTGGCCGCGGCGCACATCTGGTCGCGCGTCTTTCCGTACTCGACCGGCTGGATCCGCCTCGGGGTGCCGGGCGACGCGGCCGGGTGGCGGCGGCTGGAGCGGGCGCTCGCGCCCTGACCCTCACGACGCGGCCGCGAGCAGGGCGTCCACGTCGAGATGCGCCTCGAGGTGGTCCGCGAGCGCGTCGAGCACCGTCTCGACGCCCGCGTCGTAGCGCGCGCGCCCCGCGACGCCGAACTGCGCGAGCCAGGCGGCGCGGAACCCGTCGTCACGGAACATGCCGTGCAGGTAGCTGCCCTGCACCCGGCCGCAGGGCGAGACGGCGCCCTCCGGCTGGCCCGCCACGCGCGCGAAGGGCCGCGCGCGGTCGGGCCCCTCGGTGCGGCCGATGTGGATCTCGTAGCCGTGGAACGGCCGGCCGCTCGCGGCATGGGTGGCCGCCACCCGCGTGAGTTGCTTGTCGGCGGTCATCACCGTCTCGACGTCCAGCATCCCGAGCCCCGGGTCGCGGCCCGGCGGTCCCTCGGCGCCGTCGGGGTCGGCGACGCTCCGGCCGAGCATCTGGTAGCCGCCGCAGATGCCCAGCACATGCCCGCCGCGGCGCAGATGCGCAGAAAGGTCCACGTCCCATCCCTGCGCCCGGAGGAAGGCGAGATCGCCGCGCGTCGCCTTGGTGCCCGGCAGGATCACCACGTCGGCGTCGCCGGGCAGCGCGCGCCCGGGGCCGAGCATCGTCACCCGCACGCCCGGTTCCTGCGACAGGGGGTCGAGATCGTCGAAGTTCGCGATCCGCGACAGGGCGAGGCAGACCACGTGCAGCCCGCCCTCGCGCTGCGGCGTGCCCATCTCCACGGCGTCCTCCGCCGGCAGGCGCCAGGCCTCGGGAAACCACGGCAGCACGCCGAAGCCGGGCCAGCCGGTGTGCCGCGCGATCTCGGCGTAGCCGTCGTCGAAGAGGCGCGGGTCGCCGCGGAACTTGTTGATCAGGAAGCCGCGGATCAGCGCGGCGTCCTCCGGGTCGATGACCGCCTGCGTGCCGACGATCTGCGCGATCACGCCGCCCCGGTCGATGTCGCCGGCCAGCACCACGGGGACGTCGGCGGCGCGCGCGAAGCCCATGTTGGCGATGTCGCGCGGGCGCAGGTTGACCTCGGCCGGGCTGCCCGCGCCCTCGACCACCACCAGATCATGGCCCGCGCGCAGCCGGGCGAAACTCTCGAGCACCGCGTCGAGAAGGCGGGGCCTGAGCGCGCCGTAGTCCCGCGCCCGCGCGGTGGTCAGCCGCTTGCCCTGCACGATGACCTGCGCGCCGGTGTCGGTCTCGGGCTTCAGCAGGACGGGGTTCATGTCGGTGACCGGTTCCAGCCCGCAGGCCAGCGCCTGCAGCGCCTGCGCGCGCCCGATCTCGCCGCCGTCGGCGGTCACGGCGGCGTTGTTCGACATGTTCTGCGGCTTGAAGGGCGCGACCGAGAGCCCGCGCCGGCGCGCCGCGCGGCAGAGCCCGGCGACCAGCATCGACTTGCCGACGTTGGAGCCGGTGCCCTGCAGCATGAGCGCGCGCGCCAAGGCTCAGAACTCCACGCCCTTCTGGGCCACCACGCCCAGATCCTTGAAGGGGTGCTTGACCAGCGTCATCTCGGTGACGAGGTCGGCGACCTCGAGGATCTCCGGCTTGGCGTTGCGGCCGGTGAGACAGACGTGGGTCATCTCGGGCTTCTGCGTGAGCAGGAACTCCGCCACCTCGCCCGCGTCGAGATAGTCGTAGCGCAGCGCGATGTTGATCTCGTCGAGCAGGACGAAGCGGATCTCGGGATCGAGGATCTGCTCCTGCGCGATGCGCCAGCCGTTCTCGGCCGCCTCGATGTCGCGTTCGCGGTCCTGCGTGTCCCAGGTGAAGCCCTCGCCGGAGACGAAGAAGCGGCACTCCTCCGGGAAGCGCTCGCGCAGGAAGGTCTTTTCGCCCGTCTGCCAGTTGCCCTTGATGAACTGCACCACGGCGCAGGGCATGCCGTGCGCGATGCAGCGCATGATCATGCCGAAGCCCGAGGACGACTTGCCCTTGCCGTTGCCGGTGTGGACCATGATCAGGCCCTTGCGCTCGGTCTTGGTGGCCATCATCCGCTCCCGCGCGGCCTTGATCCGGCGCATCTTTTCGGCGTGGCGCGCGTTGACGTCGTCCTGCATCGACAGACTCCCTGCTTGGTCGAGGTTCCCGCTTCCCGCGCGTGGTAGCCGGGCGCGCGGCCCGCGCCAAGCGGGCGCGTCGCCCGGCGACACGGGTCTTGCAAGCGCGGCCTCCGCTCGGTAGCTTGGTATCCGCTTCGGTCCGGGCGCATGCGTCCGGTTAAAAGGGAACGCGGTGCGGCTTCGGCCAAATCCGCGACTGCCCCCGCAACTGTAAGCGGCGAGCGACCCCGGCAAACGCCACTGGGCCCACGTGGCCCGGGAAGGCCCGGGGAAGCGCCGACCCGCAAGTCAGGAGACCTGCCGAAGCGAACACCCTGTCCGGCCGCGGGGCGCGTGCGGGACTGCGGATGTGCTTTCCGCCGTGGTGTCGTCACTGGGTGAGGAAAGCCTGCCTTTCCCTGCCCGAACTGGAAACGCACTCGGGCGGCCCGCCGGGCCGCCGAACCTGGGACAGTACGATGAACAGAACGATTTTCGTGGCGGGCCTCGCCACGCTCGCGGCGCAGTCGGCCGCGGGGCAGGAGGCATTCGACCTTGGAACCCTCGTGGTCTCGCCGAGCCTCAGCCCCGTCCCGGAGGGCGAGGTCGCCTCCACCGTCGAGGTCCTGACCGGCGACGAGATCCGCGGCCGGGACACCGGCACGCGCGAGACGCTCGACCGCCTGCCCGGCGTGAGCTTCTCCGGCAACGGCGGGCTGGGCGCGAACACGACGCTGCGCATACGCGGGCTGGATACAAGCTACATCGGCGTCCGGCTCGACGGGATCGACGTGAGCGACCCGTCGAGCACCCAGACCTCGTTCAATTTCGGGCAGCTCGTCGGGAGCGGCCTGTCGCGGATCGAGGTGCTGAAGGGCTCGCAATCGGCGCTCTACGGGTCCGAGGCGATCGGGGGCGTGATCAACCTGCAAAGCTGGCGGCCGACGCGCGACGGCGCCTCGGGCGAGGCGCTGCTGGAAGCGGGCAGCTTCGGCACCGTCAAGGGCTCCGCCTCCGCCGGCTTCCGCTCGGAGCGCGGCGAGGTGGCGCTCACGCTCGGGCGCGTGGAAACGGACGGGATCTCGGCGCGGGCGGGTGACGACGAAGAGGACGGGTTCGACCAGACGCAGATCCTCGTGTCGGGCCGTTTCGCCGCGACCGAAACGCTGACGTTCGGCGCCAACGCGTTCCGGCGTGACAGCGATGTCGAGATCGACCGGGCTGACGACGACAACAGCGGCGAGTCGACGACCGAACAGACCGGCGCACGCGTGTTCGCCGAACTGGTCACCGGTCCGGTCACGCACAGCCTGTCCTACAGCGAATTCGTCAGCGACCGGCGCGATCCCGGCGGCGCCATCACGGCCTTCGACGGGACGCGGACGGAACTGGCGTATGAAGGCAACGCCACGCTGGGCGCGACGGCTGATCTCGATTTCGGGCTGTCGCAGACGGAGGAGACGATCGAGACCTCGTCGGTCGCCAAGCGTGACGAAACCGTTCTCGCCGCCTTCGGTGAACTCCGGTGGCGGCCGAGCGACCGGACCACCGTCTCGGTCGCGCTGCGCCGCGACGACAACTCGGATTTCGGCGTGGAGACCACGGGCCGCCTCGCGCTGACCCACATGCTCCGCGAGGACGTGACGCTGAGAGCCGTCGCCGGCACCGGCTACCGCGCGCCGTCGCTTTTCGAACGTTACAGCCAGTACGGCGACCCGGCGCTCCAGCCCGAGACGAGCAAGAGCTTCGAACTGGGGGTCGAGAAAGCCTTCGGCGAGCAGGCGGTCCTCGAGGCGACGGTCTTTTACACCGAGATCGAGGATCTGATCGACTTCGACGGTGCCGCGACCGCCTGCGGCAGCGGTTTCGGATGCTACAGCCAGGTGCCGGGTCTGACCGTTTCGCAGGGCATGGAACTGTCCGGCGCCTACGATGTCACCGAGCGTGTGACCGTGAATGGCAGCTACACCTACACGGATGCGGAAACGGATGGCGCGCGGCTGACGCGCGTCCCGCGGCACGACCTCGTGCTCGGCGCCGAGGCGGACCTGACCGACAAGTGGTCCGCGACCGGCGAAATCCGGCACGTGGCCGATATCGAGCCGAGCGCCTTCGCGCCTGCCGACAACAAGGTCGGCGACTACACTCTGGTCAATCTGGGCGTCGGCTACGACGTCTCCGACACCTCCGAACTCTACCTGAGGGTCGAGAATGCGCTGGACGAGGACTACGAGACCGCCGCCGGCTACAACACGCCGGGCCGCGCCGTCTTCGCGGGGCTGCGTGCGTCGTTCTGAGCGACGCCGGGCCACGGTCGCCGCGCTCTGTCTCGTGGCGGCCGGCGCCGGGGCCGAAGAGGCCCCGGCCCCCGAGGCGGCGCCCGAGACGCCGCCCGAGCGCGTCGTCTCGATCAACCTCTGCACCGACCAGCTGGCGATGATGCTGGCGGCGCCGGGGCAGCTCGTCTCGGTCAGCCACCTCGCCTCCGATCCCTACAGTTCCGCCATGGCGCGGGAGGCGGAGCGCTACGACGAGAACCGCGGGCGGGCCGAGGAGGTCTACCTGCTCGAGCCCGATCTCGTGCTCGCCGGGGCCTACACGGCGCAGGCCACGGTCGGCATGCTGGAGCGCATGGGGATCGAGGTCGAGGTTTTCCAGCCGGCCCATGGCCTGTCGGCCGTCACGGAACGCATGCACCAGATGGGCGCCGCGCTCGGGCGCGAGGACGAGGCGGCAGAGATGATCGCGCGCTTCGAGGCCAGCCTCGCGGCCATGCAGGTCGACGACCGGGAGCCGCGCGCCGCCCTTTACGGCGCGAACGGCTATACATCCGGCGACCGGTCGCTCTCCGGCGAGATCCTGTCCGCGGCGGGCTTCACGAACATCGCCACCGAGCACGGCCTGTCCGGTGGCGGCCGGCTGCCGCTGGAGCTTCTGGTGCTGTCGGACCCGGAGCTGGTGATTTCCGGAGAGCCCTACCCGGGCGCCTCGCGCGCGGAGGCGATCCTCGACCATCCGCTGGTCGAGGACCTGCGCAACCGCGTCGAGGGCACGGTGATGCAGGATCGGGC
>NZ_JAWLFS010000014.1:0-22655 GCF_041685465.1 Rhodosalinus sp.
CGGCGCCGTCGGGCGGGCCTCGGCCGCCGTCGCGACATCCCCCTGCGTCGGTACCTGCGCTACGGGCGCGGGCCGGGGAGGGGCGGTCGTCGCGGCGGCGGCCGTACGAGGGAGGGTGGGCGCCGCCGCTCCGCGTGGCGTGGCGGCGCGGGCCGGGGTGCCCGCCTCCGATAGCTCGGGCGCGCGCGATGCGGCCGGCAGCCTGGCCCTAGCCGTGATGGCGTCCTCGATGGCCGGTCGCGCGGGCGCCGCGGCGCCGGCGTCGTCCATGGCAGCGATCCGGTCCGCGGGGGCAGGGCTCAGGCGCGCGGTTTCTGCGACGCGCCCCATGGGCGTCCGAGCCGCCGCACCGGTGGCGGGGTCCCGCTCCGGGGCGGCCGCACCTGTCCCCTCTGACACGGCGCGGCCGGGGCGGGCGCGGGGTGCCGCTTCGCGCGCCGGCCGCGCCGTGTCGCGCAGGGCCGGTGCCGATTGCGCATCCGGTGGACGCGCGGCGACGGGGCCGGCCCGCGGTGGTGAACGCGCGGCTGTTTGCGCGCGCGGCGTGATCGGGGCCGACGCCCCCCGCGGCACGACGGTGTCCGCCAGGCGATCCGAGGCGCCGCGCAGGCGGCGGCCGGCCTCGGTCTCGGGCTGCTTGGCCTCGGCGTCCTGCGCGGGGACTTGGTAGGCCAGGATGTCGATCCCGGTCTCGGGTGGCGGTGGATCGGCCGGCGGGGCAGGGGCTATGGCGAGCCCCGCGACGAGCAGCAGCCCCGCGTTGCCCAGCACGGAGACCACGATACCACCGGCCCAGAAGGCATGCGTTTCCCTCTGGCTCACGGGGCGGCCTCCGGGGTCACCACCAGAGCGACATGTGCGGCGCCGAGCGCCTCGATCCGGCTGAGCAGGGGCAGGACGTGGCGCAGCTCGGCCGCCCGGTGGGCATTGAGCCGCACGAGCGTGTCCGGCGCCGCGTCGAGCTGGGACTCGATGCTCGCGAGAAGCGCCGAGCGCTCGATCGGCACGGACTCGAGGGCCAGACGCCCGTCGCGCGCGACCGACACCGTGATCCCGCCACCGGGCATGTCCGCGCCCGCCCCGGTCTCGGCCGGCAGAACCTCGAAGGGGGCGGTGGCGTCGAAACGGCCCACCAAGAGAAAGAACACCAGCAGGAAGAAGACGACATCGATCAGCGCGATGATCGGCTCGGGCGCGTCGCGGGCGCTGCGGCGGTGCAACTTCATGGCGCGCGCTCCGGCCGGATGACGGCGACTCGGCCCGCGCCGGCTGCGCGCAGGCGATCGGACAACGTGACGAGCGACTGAAGCGGCGCGCGCGCCGAGGGCAGCACGACAACGTCGCGTTCGGGAAACCGGGCGAGCGTCTCGCGCAGGTCCTGCGGCGCGAGCGCCCTGCCGCGGAAACGGGCCGTTCCGTCGGCGCTGAGGCGCAGAAGGAGCGGTGGCTCCGGCGCCGTGGGGTCGCCTGCTCCGGCGTCCTGCACGCCGGCGCCCGGCGGTGCGGCGCCCTGGGTCAGCGGCATCATCCGCAGGTTCAGATAGGTCGAGGTGACCATGAAGAAGATCAGCATGATCATGAGTACGTCGATCATGGAGACGAGAGACGGCCCCACGAGCGGCCTTGCCCGACGTTCGAGTCGCATCGCACCCCTCCCGGGCGTGGGTCAGCGGGGCGGCGGCTCACCCGCGAAGAGCCGGCCGACCGCGCCCTCGATCTCTTCTCCCGCCCGCTCGACCCGTGCATTGAGCAGCGCCGCCGCGATGGCCGCCGGGATGGCGACCAGAAGCCCGGCCGCGGTTGTCAGCAACGCCTGCCAGATCCCGTCCGCCAGCATGGCGGCATTCGCCGCGCCCTCGGCCATGGAGAGGTCGCGGAACGCGCGGATCATGCCGAGGACCGTGCCGAGAAGGCCCAGCAGCGGGCTTATCATCGCCGTCAGTTCCAGAAGGCGGATGTGACGGTACATCCGCGCCATCTCCGCGTTGCCGCGCCATTCCAGCTCGGTGTCGAGTGCCGCGCGCGCCGCGCCCGATTTCAGCGACTGCATCGCGTGGCGCAGAAGGCGGTCAGCCGGGCTTTCGGCGTCGGCGATCGCCTGAAGGGCGGCGTGCCGGTCGCCAGCGTCCCAGAATTCAAGCGCGGAGGTCCGCCGCGCCCGGCCCGACAGCACGCCGCGGAGTTGAAAGGCCTTGGCACCGATGAGCCCGAACGACGCCAGCGACAGCACGACAAGGATCGCCACGATCGGGCCGCCCTGGCTGAGCGTGGCGATCAGGCCGTCCATGCGTTATTCGACGAACCGGGCGGAGGTCCGGCTGACCAGGTCCATCAGGCCGAAGCAGTCGGCCGGCCCATCGTTCTGAACGTTGCAGGCGGTCATGTCGTGCAGCAGCACCTCGGAGATCTCCCCGCAGGCGATCTCGGGGATCTCGAAGAGCTTGAGCGTGGTGCGCCCGGCGGGAACGGGGGCCGCGTCGATCGTCAGCAAGCGGTCGATCACCCCCTGTGCGTCGAGGATCGCCAGGGACATCTCGAAGCCGTCGTAGGTGACCTCGCCACCGTTGCGGAACAGGAAGAAGGCGCGGCAGCCGCCATCTTCGCCCGCCTCGAACTTGTTGAGTTCCACGGTGAGGGGCGGGTCGTTCTCCCGTGCTTGTGCCTGCTGCTGGGCGGTGGCGGTGCTGGCGAGCGCCGTGACCGTGATGACGGCGGCGCTCATCGTGGCGGCCAGCGCTTTCCTCGGCTCGAGGGCATGTCCCACGGCTGTCTCTCCCGGCGGTCTGCCACGATGTAGCCACGGTCGCGCGATGCGGGTCAAGGGCGCGAGCATGGCGCGCGCGTGAAGACGGAAATTCATGTGGCATTTTCTCATTTTCTTGGTAGCGTCAGAGTCGTCGCTTACGCCACGTTAAGGCCATATTCTCCGCAGGTGAAACTTGGACGATCTCTTCACAACGCATGCGGAAAATGCGCCGAGCGGGCCGAACCTCGAGTACGAGCCCGTCTTTTCGCAACTCGAACTGGTCGCGCAGCCGGGGCAGGAGCGGCAGGTCGGCGATGCGGTCATCGAGGCGGAGGACCCCGATTTCAGCGACGTGTCGCGCGCAGCACGCGAGGTGCTCGCGCTCAGCCACGACCTGCGCGCGGCGGTGCATCTTGCGCACGCGGAGCTGAATCTCAACGGGCTGGCCGGTCTTGCGGAGGCAGCGGGCTACATTCGGTTCTGTCTCGAGGATCACTGGGACACCTGCCACCCTCAGCTCGACGCCGAAGATGACGACGACCCGACGATGCGGGTCAACGCCGTCTTGGGGCTTGCGGATAACGACACGATCATCCGCGCCCTGCGCCGCGCGCCGTTGACGCAGAGCCCGGCGTTCGGACGCATCTGCCTGCGCGACATCGAGATCGCGGAAGGCGAGATCGATCCGTCGGACGGCGAAGCGGTCCTCGACCCGGCTGGTGTACGCGCCGCCTTTCAGGACACGCCTGCCGAGGCCATGCAGGCGCTGGACGCCGCGGCGCGCGACGCGCTCGACAACGTGCGCGCGATCGACGGCGTCTTCGCGCAGCGACTGCCCGGGACGGGGCCGGAGCTCGGACCGCTTGTCCGCACCCTGTCGCGGATCGTGGTGCAGACGGGGGCGTTCGTCGGTGCGGACGCCGGGGATGCCGAGCAGATGCCCGACGGGCCGGACGCCGCGCCCACCTCCGCCCCACAGGCGACAGAAGGTCCGGGCGTGCCCGGGCGGCTGGACAGCCAGCGCGACGTGCTCGCCGCGCTCGACGCGATTACGGACTACTATGCGCGCCATGAACCCTCCAGCCCGGTCCCCCTGCTTCTCAGGCGGGCCCGACGGCTGGTGGGGGCGGATTTCCTGACGATCATCGAGGATATCGCGCCTGCCGGCCGCGATAACGTCACCGTGGTCGGCGGGATCACGGAGGACGAGGGCGACTAGGCCCGGACAGGAATGGCCCCGTGTCGATGACGCGAAAGGGGTGCTGACAGGGAGACAAGCATGTCGAGTTCTCAGAAATTCATCGCGCGCAACCGCGCGCCACGGGTGCAGATCGAATACGACGTCGAACTCTACGGCGCCGAGAAGAAGGTCCAGCTTCCCTTCGTGATGGGCGTCATGGCCGATCTCGCCGGCAAGTCGGAAGTCGAGCAGCCCGGCGTCGCGGACCGAAAGTTCCTCGAGATCGACGTGGACAACTTCGACAGCCGGATGAAGGCGATGAAGCCGCGGGTCGCTTTCTCGGTGCCCAACACCCTGACGGGCGAGGGCAATCTCTCCGTCGATGTCACCTTCGAAAGCATGGACGACTTTTCCCCCGGAGCGGTCGCCGAGCAGGTCGAGCCGTTGAAGAAGCTGATGGACGCCCGCAACGAGCTCAACAACCTGATGACGTACATGGACGGCAAGCCCGGCGCCGAGGAACTCGTGGCCAAGGCGATGAACGACCCCGATCTGCTCAAGACGCTGGCGGCCCGACCCGCCCCCGATGGCGCCGACCAGGAGGAGAAAGAGTAAACCATGGCCGAAGAAGCGACCCAGCCAGCCGAGGGCGGCGCCCAGACCGAAGCCGCCGACTCCGACTTCGAGAGCCTCCTGCAGAAGGAGTTCCGTCCCCGGACGGACAGCGCGCGGACAGCCGTCGAATCCGCGGTCAAGACACTGGCGCAGCAGGCGCTCGAGAACACATCGCTGATTTCGGAGGATGTGCTGCACTCGATCGAGGCGATCAAGGCCGAGATCGACCGCAAGCTGTCGGAGCAGATCAACCTGATCATCCACCACGAGGAATACCAGCAGCTCGAGAGCGCCTGGCGCGGCCTGCACTATCTCGTCAACAACACCGAGACCGACGAGATGCTCAAGATCCGCGTCATGAACATCTCGAAAAAGGAACTTCACAAGACGCTGCGCAAGTTCAAGGGGGCGGCCTGGGACCAGTCGCCCATCTTCAAGAAGCTCTACGAGGAGGAGTACGGCCAGTTCGGGGGCGAGCCCTACGGGTGTCTCGTGGGCGACTACCACTTCGACCACAGCCCGCCCGACGTCGAGCTGTTGAGCGAGATGTCGAAGGTCGCCGCCTCGGCGCATGCCCCTTTCCTCGCAGGGGCCGATCCCGCGCTGATGCAGTTCGAGAGCTGGCAGGAGCTCACCAATCCGCGGGATCTCACGAAGATATTCCAGACGCCGGAATACGCCCAGTGGCGCAGCCTGCGCGAAAGCGAGGACAGCAAGTACATCGGGCTCGCGATGCCGCGGTTCCTCGGACGCCAGCCCTACGGCCCCGAGAGCAACCCGGTGGAGGAGTTCGCCTTCGTCGAGGATACGGGAAACGCGGAGTCGGAGAAGTTCGCGTGGGTCAACGCGGCCTACGGCATGGCCACGAACATCACCCGGTCTTTCAAGGAATACGGCTGGTGCTCGCGCATTCGCGGCGTCGAGTCGGGGGGTACACTGTCCAATCTGCCGACCCACACCTTTCCGACGGACGACGGTGGCGTGGACATGAAATGCCCCACCGAGATCGCGATCGCCGACCGGCGTGAAGCGGAACTCGCAAAGGCCGGACTGATGCCGCTCATTCACCGCAAGAACTCGGACATGGCGACCTTCATCGGCGCGCAGTCGCTGCACCAGCCGGCGGAATACGAGGACCCCGACGCCACAGCCAACGCCAATCTTGCAGCGCGGCTGCCGTATCTCTTCGCGACCTGCCGGTTCGCACATTATCTCAAGAAGATGGTCCGCGACAAGATCGGCTCGTTCAAGAGCCGCGAGGACATGGAATACTGGCTGAACAACTGGATCATCCAGTATGTCGACGGCAGCCCGGAAAGCTCCTCTGAAGAGTACAAGGCGACGCATCCGCTCGCCGCGGCCGAAGTGACGGTCGAGGAAGTCGAGGGGAACCCGGGCTATTACACGTCGAAGTTCTTCTTGCGACCGCACTACCAGCTGGAGGGGCTGTCCGTATCGCTCCGCCTGGTCTCGAAGCTTCCGTCAGAGAAGCAGGGATAACGCAGCCTCCGCGTCGGGGGCGGAGCCCCGGTGCGGTTCATACCAAGCGCGATCACCCAAGCGCACAATAATGGAGAGGAAAAATGGCCGTAGACATGTTTCTGAAGCTGGGCGACATCAAGGGAGAGTCCCAGGACAAGATGCACAAGGAGGAGATCGACGTCCTCGCCTGGAGCTGGGGCATCAGCCAGAGCGGCACCACGCACTTGGGCGGTGGCAGCGGGGCCGGGAAGGCCAGCTTCCAGGATATCAGTGTGACCAGCTATTACGAGAAATCGACACCCCATGTGATGACGAAATGCGCCACGGGTGACCACATCCCTGAAGCCACGCTGACCGTTCGGAAGGCCGGCGGCAAGCAGGTGGAATACATCATATACACCCTTAAGGACATCATCGTGACCTCTGTCAGCACCGGAGGCTCGGGGGGCGAGGACCGGCTGACGGCCAATTTCTCGCTCAACTTCGGGGCGTTCGAGACGATCTACAAGCCGCAGGACGAGAAGGGCAATCTGGGCGCGGATATCGCGTTCAATTACGATATCGCGGCGAACGAGAAGAAGTCCTGATCCCTGCGGGGGCGCGACCGCGGAAGTTGCGGCCGCGCCCCCGTGCCATGACAGACCGAATAGGGAGGCGCGGCGTGATGGCGAATGCGACGGATTACTTGCGGGCCGGGGACCTGGCTGGCGCGCTGTCGGCGCTGCAGGAGCAGGTCCGCGCCCGCCCCGAGGACGCGAAGCTGCGGATCTTCCTGTTCCAGCTCCTGAGCGTCATGGGCGACTGGAAGCGCGCCGTTGCGCAGTTGAAGGTCTGCGCGCAGCTCGATTCCGAGGCGGTCACGATGGCGCAGACCTACCGGGAGGCGATCGTCTGCGAGGTGTTCCGCGAAAAGGTCTTCGCCGGCGAGACCGAGCCGTTGATCCTGGGCGAACCCCGGGAATGGACCGTTCTGCTGGTCCAGGCGCTCGCCGCGCTCGCCAGCGGACAGGCCGCCGAGGCCGCGTCGCTGCGTGCCCGCGCCTTCGAGATGGCACCGGTCACGCCGGGCGCGCTCGACGAGGCGGATTTCGAGTGGATCGCGGATGCCGACATGCGCTTCGGTCCGCTACTGGAGATCATCATCAACGGGCGCTATGCGTGGTTGCCGTTCGAGAATGTGGCGGCGATCCGGGCGGAGCCTCCGGCGGATCTGCGCGACGCGGTGTGGACGCCGGTCGAGCTGACGCTCGTCAATGGTGACGAGTTCGTCGGGCTGATCCCCACGCGCTACCCCGGCACCACGACCGCGGGCACGGATGCGGAAAAGCTGGGCCGGGCCACCTCGTGGCACGATGCCGGGGCGGACACCTTCGTCGGGCGCGGTCAGCGTCTGCTGGCCACGGACGCCGGGGATACCGCGCTGATGGATCTGCGGCACCTCGCGCTGCGCAGCGCCCGGACGCCGGCGGGACCCGAGGGGGTGGCAGCGGATGTCTGACCGGACGCTGAAGGAGCGGCTGCAACCCTCGCTGCTGGATCGGCTGACCGATGACGCGCCGACGCAGGCCTCGGAATCGCGTGATGCCCGCGTGATCGACATGCGCCGCCTGCGCGACATCATCCGCCGCGATCTCGCGTGGCTTTTCAATACCAACGACATGGGTGCGGAGCTCGACCCGGTCCTTTATCCGCACGCGTCGCGCTCGGTGCTGAATTTCGGGCTGCCCGACCTCGCGGGGGACTTTTCCACCTCCGACCGCGTGGCGGAGATCCGTGCGAGCATACGCACCGCGATCGAGCGCTTCGAGCCCCGCATCCGCAGGGAGTCCATCGAAGTGCGCGACCGTGCCACCGAGGCCCGGACCGGGACGACCATCACCTTCGACATCCTCGCGGACATGTGGGCCGAGCCCCTGCCGCTGGAACTCTACCTGCGCTCGCAGATCGACGTCACGACCGGCGAGGTCGATCTCGAGCACAGGGTCTGACGGACGATGGATACACGCCTTCTGAAGCATTACGAATCGGAGCTGGCCTATCTGCGCGAAATGGGTGCGGAATTCGCCGCGGCCTATCCGAAGATCGCAGCGCGGCTGGGCATCGACGGCGTCGAGGTGCTCGATCCTTATGTCGAGCGTCTGCTGGAGGGGGTCGCGTTCCTCACCGCGCGCGTTCAGCTCGAGCTCGAACTTCAGCATCCCGCCTTCACGAGCCAGCTCCTCGAGATCGTCTATCCGCATTACCTCGCGCCCACGCCATCGATGATGGTCGCCCAGCTTCACCCCGACATGTCGAATGCTGCGCTCGCGGACGGCTTTACGCTGCCCCGCGACACGGAGCTGCGATCCTCGATCGTGAACGGCGCGCAGAAGGCGTGCCGCTTCCGCACGGCGCATGAGATGACGCTCTGGCCGGTCGAGATTTCGGAAGCCGAGTACATCGACGGCCGCGGCGCGCTCGTGGCTGCCGGAGTTGCGGGCGACGCGCCGGGTCGCGCCGCGATCCGTCTCCGTCTGCGCCATGCGCTCGGCCAGCCGCTGGAGCCGCTGCCGCTCGACGCTCTGACGCTCTTTCTGGGCGGGGACTCGGCGCCGGGGGCGGTGCTGCTCGAGCTTCTGGGCGCGGACACGACAGCGGTCGTGGCCCGTTCCACCGACCGCCGCGACGACTGGACGGTACCGGTGCCCGGCGGTGTGTTTCCGTGCGGGCTGGAGCGGGACGAGGCGCTGCTGCCGCTGCCGCGGGCAAGTTTCGACGGCTACCGCCTGTTGCAGGAATACTTCGCCATGCCGGAGCGGTTCCACTTCGTGGAGCTTCGCGGCCTGCAGGGCGCGATCGCGCGCGCCAAGGGCGCGGAGATCGACATCTATATCATCCTGCGCGACGGCCGGTCCGAAATCGGCGCCGGGATCACGGCCGATGCGTTCCGGCTCAACTGCGTGCCGGCCGTGAACCTTTTCGAAATGCGCTGCGATCGCGTTCCGGTGAGCGGAGCAGCGACGCGCCACCATGTTGTCGTCGATCGCACCGCACCGATGGATTTCGAGGTGCACAGCGTGCTTTCGGTCGACGGCGTGAGCGCGGAAACGAGCGACGAGCGCGGGTTTCGGCCCTTCTACTCGAGCGACACCTTCACGGCTGCGTCGGGTGGTGAGCAGGATGCCTTTTTTCTCGTGCATCGGCGGCTGCGCGAGCGCAGCGAGCGCGAGCGCCTGCGCGGCCCGCGCACCGGGTATCTCGGCTCGGAGAGCTATCTCTCGCTGGTGGATTCGGCGCAGGCGCCCCATGCCTCCGATCTCGCGCAGCTCGCCGTTCGCGCGCGCGTCACCAACCGCGATCTTCCGATCCTGATGTCGCTTGGCGCCGACGACCTCTTTCACCTGCCCGAAGGCGGACCGGTGGCGCGGATCTCCACGCCTGTGTCGCCGACCCGGCCCAGACCGACGCTTGCGCAGGGCGAGGCCGCGTGGCGGATCATCGGGCATTTGAGCCTCAACTACATCTCGATCGCCGACGAGGAGGGCGGCGCGGCGGCGGCGGCGGCGCTGCGCGAACTGCTGGGCCTTTACGCACCGCCCGGGGACCGCGCGATGGCCAAGCAACTCGAGGGGATCCAGGGGGTGGAGACGCGCCCGATCGTGCGTCGCCTCAGCGACGGCGTGATGTCCACCGCCGTGCGGGGCCTGCAGATCACGGTCACCTTCGACGACGCGCTCTACGAAGGCAGCAGCGTCTACCGCCTCGGCGCAGTCCTTGAACGCTTCTTCCGGAAATACGCCACGCTCAACAGCTTCACCGAGACCGTCATCGCGACGCAACAGCGCGGGGAAATCGCACGATGGACACCGGCAGCCGGCAGGGGGCGGGTCATCTGACGCATCTCGCGCAGCTGGCCAGCTCGCCGCAGCGGCATCACGTCTTTCACGCGCTGCGCATCATCGAGGCGCATTACGCGGATACGCCCCGGATGGGATCCTCCCGGCGCCCGCGGCAGGACCCCGTGCGACTGGGGCAGGCGCCGGAGCTGGCCTATCCCGACGCGACGCTTGTCGCGTTCCGGCCGGCCGAGGGCACGGCACCGGGCAAGCTGGTCAACCTCTTCTTCGGGTTGTTCGGCCCGCATGGTCCGCTGCCCCTTCACCTGACCGAGTATGCCCGCGACCGGCTCGTGAACGCGCGCGACCCCACGTTCGTCGCCTTTGCGGACATGCTCACCCACAGGCCGATGAGTTTGCTGTACAGGGCCTGGGTCACCGGCGAGGCGGCGGCTGCGCTCGACCGAGGGCCGGGGCACGGCATCGACGCGCATGTGGCGGCGCTGAGCGGTCATGCCGGGCGGGCCTTCGCCGACCGCGACGCGATGCCCGACAACGCCAAGCGGCATTTCGCGGCCCGGCTCGGCGGTGGGCCTGCCAATGCCGAGGGTCTCGAAGCCATCCTGTCGTCCTTCTTCGGCGCCGGCGTCGAGGTGGAGGAATTCGTCGGCAGCTGGCTGGAACTCGATCCCGGCGACCGCTGGCAACTCGGGGCGCCCGCGACGCTCGGCGGCACGGCGAGCCTCGGCAGCCACGTCTGGTCGCGCATGGCCAAGATCCGAATCCGCATCGGCCCGCTCGACCTTGAGGCCTACCGACGGCTTCTGCCGGGGAACGAGGATCTGACGCGCCTTGCGGCGATCGTGCGCAACTACGCGGGCGATGCGCTCGATTGGGAGGCGAACCCGGTGCTGCGGGCCGATGACGTTCCGGCCGCGCGGCTGGGGGCGGATACGCGGCTCGGGCAGACCAGCTGGCTTGGAGAGGGCAGGGGCGTCGCCGACGCCGCGGACCTGTTCCTCGTCCCGCCGGACACGCACGAACGGGGCGCCGCCGCATGAGGGGCGCGCGAAGCCAGGAAGGGAAGACTGAAAGATGAGCGAGATCAGCCGCGTCGCACTGTTCGGCAAGCTCAACAAGGTCGGATACCAGTCGATCGAATCCGCCACCGTGTTCTGCAAGATGCGGGGCAACCCCTATGTCGAGATCGTGCACTGGATCGCGCAGCTTCTTCAGGTCGACAACTGCGATGTCCAGAAGATCCTGCAACACTACGAGATCGATCCCTCGCGCCTCTCGGCGGACGTGACGCGGGCGCTGGATGCGCTGCCGCGGGGGGCGAGCGCGATCAGCGACCTGTCCTCGCACCTGCAGGACGCGATGGAGCGGGCGTGGGTCTATGGCTCGCTGCTCTACAGCTCGAACCAGGTGCGGACCGGGCACCTGATCCTCGGGATGCTCAAGACCCCGAGCCTGCGGCAGATCCTGCTGAACATCTCGCGGGAATTCGGCAAGATCGGGGCCGACGATCTGTCGGACAACTACGCGCGCATCACCGCAGGATCGACCGAGGAGTCGCTGACGCCGCGGGACGGCTCGCGCACGGGAGGCGGCGCCGCCCCGGGCGAGGAGAGCCAGGCGATGCGCGCGCCCGCGCTGGGCGGGCAGGAGGCGCTCGACCAGTTCTGCACGGACCTGACCGAACAGGCCCGCAACGGCGAGATCGACCCGATCGTGGGCCGTGACGAGGAAATCCGCCAAATCGTCGACGTGCTCATGCGGCGCCGGCAGAACAACCCGATCCTCACGGGCGAGGCCGGCGTGGGCAAGACGGCGGTGGTCGAGGGCTTCGCGCTGCGCATCGCCCGGGGCGACGTGCCGCCCGCGCTGCGCGACGTGCGGCTTCTGGCGCTCGACGTGGGCCTCTTGCAGGCCGGCGCCTCGATGAAGGGCGAGTTCGAGAACCGCCTCAAGCAGGTGATCGAGGAGGTGCAGGCCAGCGACGTGCCGATCGTGATGTTCGTGGACGAGACGCACACGCTTGTGGGCGCGGGTGGCGCGGCCGGCACCGGCGATGCCGCGAACCTGCTCAAGCCGGCGCTTGCGCGCGGCACGCTGCGCACCATCGGGGCCACGACCTGGGCCGAATACAAGAAGCACATCGAGAAGGACCCCGCGCTCACCCGCCGCTTTCAGGTGGTGCAGGTGGACGAGCCCGGCACCGACAAGGCCATCGTGATGATGCGCGGCATCGCCTCGATGCTCGAAACCCACCACAAGGTGCAGGTTCTGGACGAAGGGATCGAGGCCGCGGTGACGCTGTCGGCGCGCTACATCCCGGCACGGCAACTGCCCGACAAGTCGGTGAGCGTGCTCGACACCGCCTGCGCGCGCGTCGCGGTCAGCCAGCATGCCGTGCCGGCCGAGGTGGACGACAGCCGCAAGCGCATCGACGCGCTGACAACGGAGCTGGAGATCATCGCGCGGGACGAAACCGCGGGCTACGACGTGACCGAGCGGCGCGCCGCGATCACCGAACTGGCGGCGGAGGAGGTAGAGCGCCTTGCCTTGCTGGAAGAGCGGTGGGAGGCGGAAAAGGCGGTCGTCACCGCGATCCTCGAGCTGCGGTCGCGGCTCCGCGAGGGCGGCGCGCCCGTGGACGCCCCCGACGCCGCCAGCGAAGAGGCGGCCGAGACCAGCCACCTCAGCGGCGAGGCGCGCGAGGCGCTGCTGGCCGAACTCAGGGCCAGGAACGCCGAACTCGCCGCGCTTCAGGGCGAGACGCCGCTGATCCTGCCCATCGTGGACAGCCAGGCGGTGGCGAGCGTGGTGGGCGACTGGACCGGCATCCCGGTGGGCCGGATGATGCGGGACGAGTTGCAGACCGTGCTCGAGCTTGAACAGCACCTGGCCAGGCGCGTGATCGGGCAGGACCACGCGATGGGAATGATCGGCAAGCGCATCCAGACGAGCCGCGCCGCGCTCGACAATCCCGACAAGCCGATCGGGGTCTTCCTTCTGGCCGGCACCTCGGGCGTGGGCAAGACGGAGACGGCGCTCGCGCTGGCCGAGGTGCTCTACGGGGGCGAGCAGAACGTCATCACCATCAACATGTCCGAGTATCAGGAGGCGCACACCGTCTCGAGCCTCAAGGGGGCGCCGCCGGGCTACGTGGGCTACGGCGAGGGCGGCGTCCTGACCGAGGCGGTGCGCCGCAAGCCCTATTCCGTCGTCCTGCTGGACGAGGTGGAAAAGGCGCACCCGGACGTGCACGAACTCTTCTTCCAGGTCTTCGACAAGGGCGTGATGGAGGACGGCGAGGGCCGGATCATCGACTTCAAGAACACCCTGATCCTGCTGACCTCGAACGTGGGCTCGGACCTCATCATGGATCTCTGCGCCGATCCCGACCTGATGCCGGAGCCGGAGGGGATCGCCAAGGCGCTGCGCGATCCGCTGCTCAAGGTCTTTCCCGCCGCGCTTCTGGGGCGGCTGGTGACGATCCCCTACTACCCGCTCTCGCCGGACATGATCGGGCAGATCACGCGGCTTCAGCTCGACCGCATCCGCCGCCGGGTGGAGCAGACCCACGGCGTGCCGTTTTCCTATTCCGACGACGTGGTCGACACGATCGTCTCGCGTTGCCAGGAGCTCGAGTCCGGCGGCCGGATGATCGACGCGATCGTCACGAACACGATGCTGCCCGACATCTCCGGAGAGTTCCTGCGGCGCATGATGGAGGGCGCCTCCGTGGCGCGCGTGGCGATCGATGTCGATGGCGGACAGTTCACCTATGCCTACGATTGATGCAGCGCGGCGGCGGGCGCCATCGGCAATCGGGTGTTGGAGAAGCCATGCCCACCGGAGTAGTCTGACGTGACGGCGGTGCAGCGATGACCACAGGCAGACTGGTTCCCGAGAACTTCCCGGTGCGGCTGGAGGGTGATTTCGCCGGACGCCAGGTCGTTCCGGTCGCCGCGGTCGTGCGGGAGCGTCTCTGCCGCCCGACCGAGGCCCGGCTCGAGTTCATCACGACGGACCGCTCGCTGGACATGGCCGATCTGCTCGGCGTCAAGCTCGACATCGTCATCGATGCGCCGCAGGGCGGCGTGCGGGCCTTCCGGGGCAGTTGCGTCGCACTCGACTTCATCGGGGATCTGGGCCCGGTGCTTCATTTCGGCGCGGAGATGCGGGCCTGGCCCTGGTTTCTCGGCCGGACGAACGATTGCCGCATCTTTCAGGAGACCACGCCCTTCGACATCGTCAAGACGATCACCGGCGACCACGGTTTCGGCCGGATCACGGAACGGCTGAGCGCCGGCAAGACGGCGCGGACCTTTCGCACGCAGTACCGCGAGAGTGACCTCGACTTCATCCACCGGCTGATGGAGGAGGAGGGGTTCTTCTACTACATGGACCACAGCGCCGCCGAGGAGGAGATGGTTCTCTGCGATGCCTCCTCCGCCTTTCCGCGGATCGCGGGGGAGGACCGGATCGCCTATGTCCCGCGCGGGCAGGCGACAGCCGATGTCGGCGAACATGTGCACCATTGGTCCGCCGTCCAGCGCTCGCGCAGCGGGCGGGTGACGCTCGACGATTACGATTTCGCCAAGCCGAAAGCCGATCTGACAGCCTCCAGCCGGATCGCGGCGGGCACGGGGCCGCACAACGCCTACGAACGCTACGACTACCCGGGCCGCTACCGCGACTCCGCGGACGGAGAACATCTCGCCCGCGTCCGGATGGAAGCCGAGGCCGCCGCGCACCGCCGGTGGTTCGGAATCGCCAACGCCTATCACATCGCCACCGGCCGGTGCTTCACGCTCGACACCCCACCGCTGGACACCGACGCGACGGAGGTGCTGGTGATCGAGGCCACACACCACGTCCGGCAGGATCTAGAGGGTCTGGGCCTCGCGCTCGACCCGGCCGGCGTCGCGTCGCGCCTCGGGCTTGAGGCGGAAGGCGCCGACCCCTACCGCGTGGCCTTCACCGCGCAGCCCAAGACGGTGCCCTACCGCCAGCCGGCCACCACGCCCCGGCCCTGCGTCGCCGGGCTGCAGACGGCCGTGGTCACCGGGCCGGAGGGGGAGGAAATCTACCCCGACAAGTATGGCCGCATCAAGGTCCGGTTCCGCTGGGACCGGCTTGGAAAGGCGGACGAGACGAGCTCCTGCTGGGTACGGGTGATGACCCCCTCCGCCGGCAGCGGCTGGGGCATGATCCATATCCCGCGGATCGGACAGGAGGTCGTCGTCCAGTTCGAGGAGGGCGACCCGGATCGGCCGATCATCACCGGCATGCTCTACAATGCCGACAACATGCCCCCCTATTCGCTGCCGACGGAGCTGAACCTCTCGGGCTTCAGGAGCCACTCGACCAAGAACGGCGCCGTGGACAATTACAACGAGTTCGTCTTCGACGACACCAGGGGGGCCGAGCTCGTCCGGATGCAGGCCGAGCGCGATTTCGAGCAGACCGTCAAGAACGACGCGCGGATCACCGTCGGCCAGGACGCGCAGGACAAGGGCGACATGAGCCTGACCGTCCACAACGACCTGACCGAGCTGGTGGAGAAGGGCAACCACCGCTTCACGGTGGATACCGGCAACCAGACGGAAACCGTGCAGGGCAACGTCACCAGCACGGTTCGCAGGGGCAATTTCATCCACAACGTGAACACCGGCAACGCGACGCACAACGTGAAGACCGGAAACGTGACCTATAACGTCGAGACCGGCAACGTGACGGAGAACGTCGACAAGGGCAACGTCACGCGGACCGTCGGCCTGGGCAACGTGACCGACACGATCAAGACCGGAAACTTCACGCAGGACGTCAAGCTGGGCAAGGTCACCGTGACCGCCATGCAGTCGATCGAGCTCAAGGTGGGCGGATCCTCGGTCAAGATCGACCCGACGGGCGTCACCATCAAGGCGCCGATGATCAGCCTCAAGGCGGATGCGATGCTGCAGGCCAAGAGCGTGATGACCAAGATCGACGGCACCGCCATGGTGATGCTCAAGGGCGGCATCACGCTCATAAACTAGAATGGATCAGGGAGCCGCATCAGTGCAGGCACGTTTCGAGAACCTCTCCAAGTTCCCGGCAGAGCCTGCGGCGCGGCGGCTCGCCATGGTGAACGCGCGACTTCAGACACAGTTGACGGCCCCGGCCAGCGCGGAGGTGCCGCAGGTGCTGTCCGAGCTTGCGGACATCGAGGGAGTGCCGGCCCGGATCGACATGCTGCGTCTCCTGTCGGTCTCGCTGCCCCCGCGCGAGCTCGTCTGGTGGGCTTGTCTTGCCGGCCACGACCTGGCCGGCGGAGGCGGGGCGCCGGCCCCGCTCGCAGCGGCGGAAGCGTGGGTGAAGGACCCTGTCGACGCGCGGCGCGAGGCCGCCCGCGTCGCGATGGACGCGGCCGACCCGGACGACGACACGACCTTCTGCGCGCTCTGCGCGGTGATGGCGGACGGGCGCCTGGGGACCGGCGAACTCGCGCAGTACGAGGCACCGCCCGGTGCTGCCGAAAACGCCGCGCTGTCGATGAACCTCGTCGCGCTGGCCGCTCTTGGCTGCGACATGGAGCGGGGGGCGGATTACCTGCTGGATCGCGGACTGGATATCGCCCGCGGCGGCGACGGGCGCGGTGTCGAGCGGCCCGCGCCGATGGCGCTTGCTCAGGCCCAGCAGGCCGCGATGGCGACCGCGGCACGCGCCGAGGGTGAGGGGGGGGCGGCATGAGCTTTCCGCAGGCACGCATGACCGATCTGCACATCTGCCCGGTGACCTATGGCGCTCCCACGCCGATCCTTCCGCCCTGCGCCGTCACCGTGCTGGTCAACAAGCTGCCGGCGGCGCGGATGACCGATCTCTGTCCGGGCGTGTTGCCGCCCGCGCCGCATCCGATCACGAAGGGATCGTCCACCGTCATGATCATGAAGCTGCCGGCCGCGCGACTGGGCGTGGATCCCTGCGCGTCGGGCGGGGTGATCACGCTGGCGTCGTTCAATGTCCTGACGGGCGGCTGAGAAGGTATGGAACTCGTTCTGCGCTTTCAGTCCACGGGCGCCGTACCGGGCCGCGGTGATCCGCTGCGTCTGCGCGGCGGGTCCATCACCATCGGCCGCGGGCAGGACAACGATTATCCGCTCCCCGATCCCGACCGGTTGCTGTCGAAGCGTCATTGCGCGATCGAGGACCACGGCGACGCCGCCGTGGTGGTCGATTTCTCGACCAACGGGACCTTTCTGAATTACGGCAAGATCCCCATCGGCCAGGTGCCCACACGGCTCAATCACGGTGATATCCTGAGCCTCGGGCCCTACGAGCTTCTTGTCGAGATCTGCGCCGCCGCGGACGCCCCGGACGCCGCCGGCGCAGACATCGGCGGGGGTGGCCACGTCGGGCCCGAGGATTTGCGGGATGATCCGCTGGGCGAGGACGACGGCGATTTCCTGGACGATCTTCTGGGCGGCCCGACGAAGCCCGAAGGCGCGACCGGCGTGAACCGGCCGGAGCTTGGCGAGGACGGCGTGCTACCGCCGCTCGGCCCGGACGAGGGGTCCGATGCGCCCGATGCGTCGGAGCATGGACCGACGCCGTCGCAGCACGGCCCGGCGATCGAGGACCACATGCCGCCACCGCGAGCCGCGGCACAGCCCATCCCGGAGGATTGGGACGAGGATTTCCTCGCCGGCATCGGCGAAGACGCTGCGCCGCCGGAGGAGGAAACACCGCCCGCCACCGATCTGCCGGTGGAGATATCCGAGCCGGACCGCGCGCGGCAGAGCAATGCGGCCGACACGGCGGATCCCGGAGCGCCCGTCGCGCCCCCGGCCGCAACAGCCGCGCCAGTGCCCCCGTCGGGCGCCGCGGCCGACATGGCCGGTTCGGAGGCGGAGACCTTCGCGGCCTTCCTGCGGGGGGCCGGGCTCGCGGATCTCGACGTCCCGCCCGAGCGCCACGCGGAGACGATGGAGCGCGCGGGGCGCCTCATGCGCGCGATGGTGGCCGGTCTGCGCGAGACCCTTATGACGCGCAGCTCCATCAAGTCGGAGTTCCGCATCGCGCAGACGGTGATCGCGGCGGGCGGCAACAATCCCCTGAAATTCTCGATCAGCGAGGATCAGGCCATCGAGTCGCTCGTCCATCCGCGCACCCGCGGTTACATGGACCCGGTCTCCGCCGCGGAGGAGGCGCTTCGCGATGTCCGCGCGCATGAGGTCGCCATGCTCTCCGGGATGGAGGCGGCGATGCGTGGCGTGCTGCAGAGCCTCGCGCCACAGGAACTGGAGAAGCAGATCGAAAGCTCGGGCGGTTTCGGCTCCCTGCTCAAGGGGCGCAAGGCCCGCTACTGGGAGATCTACGAGACGATCTATGCGCGCATCTCCGACGAGGCGGAAAGCGATTTTCAGGAGCTGTTCGGAAAGGAATTCGCGCGCGCCTACGAAGAGCAAATGAGAAAACTGAAATGACCGGCAGATCATCGGGGCAAACGGGGCGCGTGCATGGCGTGGGATAGCAAGGTTCTCTGGAACGAGGGGTTGTTCCTGCAACCCCACCACTTCCAGCAGGCGGACCGCCATACCGAGGCGCTCGTCGCCGGACTGGCGCGGCGGGTCGCGCCCTACATGTGGGGCGTCTCCGAGCTCGAGATCGACGAGGAGGCGCTCAAGGTGGGCCAGTTCGCCCTGCGCGGCTGCGCCGGTCTCACCCCGGACGGCGTGGTGTTCCGCGTGCCCGCCTCGGACGATCATCCGCCCGCACTCGAGGTGCCGTCCAATACAACCGACTGCGTGGTCTGCCTGACGGTGCCCCAGCGCCGGCAGGGGGCGCCCGAGGTGGACATGTCCGGCAGCGAGCTCTCCGCGGCGCGTCTGCGGCCGGGCGAGCTCGAGGTGACCGACACCACGATGCGCAACGGCAAGGCTGCGACACTGGCGATCGGCAAGCTGCGGCTTCAGTTCGCGCTGGAGGTGGACGACCTGTCCGACCGGCTGAGCATCCCGGTGGCGCGCATCATCGAGGTCCGTGCGGACCGGGAGGTGGTGCTCGACAGCTCCTTCATGCCGAGCTGCCTCGACATGCGCGCGGCGCCGCCGCTTGCGGGTTTTCTCGTCGAGCTGGAGGGGCTTCTCGATCACCGGATGCGGGCGCTCTCCGAGCGCCTGAGTCAGGGCGGCGGGGCCAAGGGCGCGGCGGAGATCCAGGATTTCCTGTTGCTGACCACGATCAACCGCGTGCTGCCCGCGATCCGGCACCTGTGCAGCATCGAGAACGTCCACCCCGAGCGGGTCTTCCACGACCTCGCGGCGCTCTGCGGGGAGCTTGCGACCTTCATGGCGCCCGAGAAGCATCCGCCGCAACTGCCGGCCTATCAGCATCACGATCTGGCCGCGACCTTCAGGCCGCTCATCCGGACGCTGCGCGAGTATCTCTCGCGCGTACTGGAACATTCTGCCGTCGCGATCCCCCTCGAGCCGCGCAAATACGGTGTCTCGGTGGGGGTGATCCACGACCGCAAGCTGCTGGGGACCTCGAACTTCGTGCTGGCCGTGAGCTCGGCGGTCGCGACCGAGAAGGTGCGCCGACATTTCGCCGGGCAGGCGAAGATCGGTCCCGTCGAGGAGATCCGCCAGCTGGTGAACTCCGCCCTTCCGGGGATCGCCATACGGCCGCTGCCCGTCGCGCCCCGGCAGATCCCCTATTCGAGCTCCGCCGTGTATTTCGAGCTGGACGGCGCCGACCCGGCCTGGGGCAAGATGACCACCTCCGGCGGTATCGCGGTGCACGTCTCGGGCGACTACCCGGAGCTTTCGATGGAGCTCTGGGCGATACGGCAGGGATGACGGGGAAGATGACGGGCCATGGGTGACGAGAATCCCTTCAGCGAGCCGGACGACACCGACAAGACGGTGATCCGACCCAATCCCGGCGGCCGCCGCCCCTCGATCGCGCCGCAGCCGGCCGCGCCCCACGCGCCGGGCCCCGCGCAGGACCTGGAGCCCGGGGCAGCGACGGCGCCGCCAGGCGGCACCGCGGGGACCGCCGCGCCCTACGGCGTCCCCGGCGCACAGCCGGCGCAGGACGTCGCCGGGGACCGGGCGGCCGAGGCGGCGCTCGGGGCCGGAATGACCGGGACGAACCCGCTCAACGCCTGCGCTGCGACGCTCTTCTCGCTCGTCAGCCGGATCCGTAACCGCGCGCAGCACGCCGAACCGGCCGCGCTGCGCGAGGCCGTGGTGGCCGAGATCCGCGCCTTCGAGGCGCGCGCGCTGAAGGCCGGGATCGACCCGCAGAAGGTCAAGATCGCCCGCTACGCGATCTGCGCCACGCTCGACGATGTGGTCCTCAACACGCCCTGGGGCGGCGAGTCGATCTGGGCACAGAAATCGCTGGTCGGCACCTTCCACCGCGAAACCGTGGGGGGCGATCGGTTCTACGACCTGCTCTCGCGGCTCGAACAGGACCCGGGACGCAACATCGAGCTTCTCGAATTTCTCTTCATGTGCCTTTCGCTGGGCTTCGAGGGTCGGCTCCGGGTCGATCCGAGCGGCCGCGCCCGACACGCGGAGGTGCGCGAGGGGCTCGCCGGGATCATCCGCAATCAGCGCGGTGCAGCGGAGACGGCGCTTTCCCCGCATTGGCAGGGGCTCGACCGGCCGCACCGGGCGGTCGCGGCCTGGAAGCCCGTCTGGATCGCCGTCGGGGCGGTCGCGGCGCTTCTGGGCAGCGGCTTTCTCGGGCTGAGCTATGCGCTTTCGGGCGGGACCGAGCGCGTGGCCGGGCGCCTTGCCGCGCTCGATCCGCCGGGACCTGCCGTGCTGGAGCGGCGGGCGCCCCCGGTGATCCCGCCCGAACCGGACACGACGCAGATCGAGAAGGTCTCGGGATTTCTGACCGAGGAGATCGACGAGGGAATCGTCGAGGTTTTTCAGGATGCGACCACCGTGACCGTCCGCCTGACGGGGACGGAAATGTTCGCGCCTGCCTCCGACCGCCTGCAGGACCGCTTCCTCGGGCCGCTTGAGCACGTGGGCGCGGCGCTCGTGGATACCGAGGGGCCTGTCATCGTGGTCGGTCACTCCGACAGCACCCCGATCCGCTCCGCGCGCTTCGCCTCCAACATGGAGCTGTCGCTCGCACGGGCCGAGTCGGTGCGCGAGATGCTCGCGGAGCGGATCGAGCGGCCGGATCGCCTGCGCGCGGAGGGGCGCTCCGACAAGGAGCCTGTCGCCGGCAACGATACAGCGGAGGGGCGCGCCGCCAACCGCCGCATCGAGATCGTGCTGATCCGGCAGGAGACGGACCAATGAAGGCCTTTCTGCGCGCGCTCGGCTCGGGGATCGGGATCGTCGTCATCGTCACGCTGATCCTGTCGTTCTGCCTGTGGCTTTTCGGCCCGCTGCTCGGCCTGGGCGATGCGCGGCCCTTCGACAGTGTCACGGGGCGGCTCGCGGGGCTCGCGGTGATGTGGATCCTCGCGCTTCTGGCGATCCTCGGCCTGCTGCTCGCGGGCCGGCGCCGTGATACGCGCCTTGCCGAGGACATCGTGACAGTCCCCGAGACGCCCGCCGCGGCGGCGGAGGGGGGCGACGACGGCGTCGTGGCTGCCGAACTTTCCGAGATGCGCGACAAGCTGCGCCGCGCGCTCGCTGGACTGCGCCGCTCACGGCTGGGGCGGCGTCACCTCTACGAGTTGCCATGGTATGTGCTCATCGGCCCGCCCGGTGCCGGCAAGACCACCGCGATCATCAATTCCGGCCTGCAGTTCCCGCTGGCCGAGGAGATGGGCAAGACCGCCGTGGGCGGTGTCGGCGGCACGCGCAACTGCGACTGGTGGTTCACCGATCAGGCCGTTCTCGTGGATACGGCCGGCCGATACAGCACGCAGGACAGCGATGCGCAGGCCGACAACGCGGCGTGGCTGGGCTTTCTGCGGCTGCTCAAGAAGCACCGCCCGCGGCAGCCGATCAACGGGGCCGTGATCGCGATCAGCCTGTCGGACCTGTCGATGCAGGACGACCTCACGCAGAAGGCGCATGCCGCGGCGCTGCGTCGCCGTCTTCAGGAATTGCGCGAGACGCTGGGCGTGCGCTTCCCGGTCTATGTGCTCTTCACCAAGGCCGACCTCATCGCGGGCTTTTCCGAGACCTTCGAGAAGCTCGGCCGCGAGGAGCGCGCACAGGTCTGGGGCTTCACGCTGCCGCTGGCTTCGGGGCGCGACGAGGCCGCGCCGGTCGCGGGCTTCGACGAGGAGTTCGGCCTGCTTCTGGAGCGGCTCAACGCACAGTCGGTCGATCGCATGGAGGCCGAGAGCGACCCGCAGCGGCGGAGCCTGATCGCGGGATTCCCCCAGCAGCTCGCCTCCCTGCGAGGGCTGGCCCGCGAGTTCCTGAGCCAGCTTTTTCAGGAAAACCGCTACGAGCACCGGCAGATGCTGCGCGGCGTCTATTTCACGTCCGGCACCCAGGAGGGCACGCCCATCGACCGTCTGATGATGGGCATGGCGCGCAGTTTCGGCATCGGGCGGCAAGCGATCGGCAGCGGGCAGGGTACCGGGCGGTCCTACTTCCTGACGCGCCTGATGGACGGCGTGATTTTCCGCGAGGCGGGGCTCGTGTCGGCCGACGACCGGGCGGAGCGGCGCTACCGCTGGGTGCGTCGCGGCGCGATCGCCGCGACGCTTCTGGTCGCGGTGGCGATGGGCGCGCTCTGGACGCGCAGTTACCTCGGCAACCGGGCGTTGGCGGCGTCGGCGACCGAGCGCGTCGCCGACTACCGGGATGCCGTCGCGCAGATTCCCTCGAACCCG
>NZ_JAWLFS010000202.1:0-5507 GCF_041685465.1 Rhodosalinus sp.
GTGGCGCCGCGCTGGCTCACTCTGGCGCAACGGGAGCTTGAACAGCACCTTGATCGACAGGCAGAACTGGATGGCCGCATCCATGTGGGATGCTGGTCTGAATTCGGGCGGTCGATCCGGCGGCCGCACCTTGGCCGCCATTGCCGACGCGTGCCGGATGGCGACCTCCTGCGGCGCGGGATGCAGTGCTCTGCACGGACGACCACGCGAGCGCAGCGCGGATCGCAAAGGACGAGCGCATACCCCGTGTCGCGCTGAAAGGCGGGCAGCTTTCGAAGTGCACCCCCGCACTCCCCACTTCGCCACCATGAACACACCTGATCGGCCGCTTTCTTTCCTTAATGTTGCGCTTTGAGCGGACCAACCTCGAAGAATCTCTCCGCCGGCGGCCGATGGCATGCCGCCCGGACCAATTCGGACCGCTCCTGACTTGACGGCTTCGGGCGGCTGCTCGTCGCAGGCCCCGCACCAAAACCGCATTCTGACACCGCCCGATGGCACCCAGGGAAGTCGCCAAGCCGAAGCCCTGAAGTTGATGCCAATTCCGCACCACGTGCATCGATCTGACTGGAGCAGACGACACGCGCGTCCGCTCGCACAGCCGGCATCGGCTGGACCATATTCGGATGAGAAGGAATTGAAGCGCCGACGCGGGACGTGGTCTTTGCCCCAGGAAACGGTGCGGGCCGGCGGCGCGCCGGTCGACTGATGCATGTTAGCGCGCCTTTGGATTGAATCTGCGACAAGAAAGGGCGACGTGGTGGCCGGGGTCCCGGCTCGGAAAAGTTTTCCAGTTTCGATGACACCATGTCGACAGAAGAGAAGGGTCACCTGCGTCGATGCGCAAGTGGCATCTCGATCGCTCCAACAAAGGACATCCTGAAATGAAAAAATTCCTGAGCCTGACCTTGTCTGCCGGACTGGCAATCGCCACCGCCGGCCCGTTGCTCGCGCTGGACAAAACCGTTTCCAGCGTCGAGGTCACATCCAACCTGAATGCCTACCAGAACAACAACGTCCTCAAGTTCTGGCCCACGCTCGACCTCGACCTTGAACAGGCGATCGCGTCGAAGCTCAACGTCAACGAACGGCTGGACGTGCCGGGGATCTCGGTCGAGATCAACAAGGTCACGATCGACGGCGATACGGTGCTGCCGGACTCCGGCGAGTTCAATCAGCTCGAGGGCGTCGTCACGACGAATGAATCGCGCAACAAGGGCAGCGCCGGGACCCACACGGAAAACTGGGAGGACAAGATCGGCAGCTACTCCCTGCGCCTGACCGCCAATAGCGCAGAGCGTGAGATTCCGGACGGCTGGGTCGGCGTCGCCGCCTCGCAGGACGATTTCTACACGAGCCTCATCGACGGATACGCCGATGCAGTTGTCGAGCGTATCGAGGAATAAGAGCGCTCCGCGACCTCTTTCGGGGGGCCGACGGCCCATCGGTCGAGGTCGCCGGCGTCCGGGCGGACGTTCGGCGTTCGGAGGGCCTCTTCGCGTGGCGGCGTTCATGCCCTCTGACCGGCGGCTTTCGTGAATGAGACGTCCGCCACCGGCAATCGGAAGGCGTGGCGGTGCCCGGCATCACGGTGCCGGGACCATGCTGCGTGCACGGTTCCGCCGGAAGTTATTGGCGGCTGTCCCGGGTGAACCGGCGTTATTTCGTGATGGGCCTTTGCCGGCATGATAGACGCCTCGGACCTTTCGGGAGGATCCGAGGACGACGTCCGGACGCCTTGCCGTGAGCCTTGGCGCTGCGCTCGCGGTGCTGCCTGCTCCCATCCTCACCGACCGCGCGATCGTGATCGACACGATCCCGGACGGCCGGCAGGCCATCTTCGGCGCGCAGGACATGCCCGATGTCGGGGCTGCCCTGCCCCAAGCCGGGTTCGAGACGGTCGCGGTCCGCGGTGACGATCTGTCCGAAGCCCGGGCCGCGCCGTCGGATCTACGGGCGGTCGCGCAGGAGGAAGACCGCATCGTGCTCTACCTGTCGGGCGGCTTTCTGCGCGACGACGGGCGCACCCGGATGACGGAAGCGGGGTCGAGGGGCCGCTCGACCGTGTCACTGTCGAGGGAGAGGCCTTGTCGCTCGAAACGGTGCTCGCGGTCGCCGGCCGGGCGCCCGGCGGTGCGGTCGTGGCCCTCGCCGTGGCCCGCGCCGTGGCCGGTGACGGTGCGGAAGCCGGGCGCGGCGGCCTCACCCGCCCCGGCTCCGAGGACAGTCAGCTGCGCTGACCCCCGGCTTGCCAAACCCGCATGCATCGCGGACAAGGGCTCCAGCGGTCCCGTAGCTCAACCGGATAGAGCAGCCGACTTCTAATCGGCAGGTTGGGGGTTCGAGTCCTCCCGGGACCGCCAATATCAGTAAATTTCCATTTCTCTTCAATGGTTTGTGCGCACACTTGGCGAACCTGTCGGGACGGCTCACCACCGTTTGTTGCCCGTAAGGCGACGTCAGCCATGCCGCCCGTCGTGGGTCTCAGCCGTCGCCCAGCGCACGATGAAAGGTGATCTATCGAGGGGGACCGGTGCGCGTTGATCTAAAACCGTTACGTATCAACGCTTCTCGGAGGCTTGATGGTGCCGAGGGGCGGATTCGAACCGCCGACACCGCGATTTTCAGTCGCGTGCTCTACCAACTGAGCTACCTCGGCCTGCGGCGGAGGAGGTATCCGAGGCTTCGGGGGGTGTCAACGCGGTTCTCGCGCGGGGGGCCACCTCGGGAACGCGCCCGCCGTCAGGCGCGTTCAGCGTGACATGGCCGCCCCTGAGGGACCGCTCGCTCCGTCGACCGCGACCATCGTCCTGAACCCGGTGTCGGGCGGCGGCGGGGACCGCGCCGCGTGGCTTGGCGCGCTTTTCGACGCGGCCGGCATGCCCGTCGGGATCATCGAGACGCGCCCCGGCCGCAACGCGCGCGACGCGGCCCGGATCGCGCTGGCGCGCGGCGCGCGGACCCTGGTCGCGGCAGGCGGCGACGGCACCGCCTCGGACGTCGCCGACGCGCTCTGCGCCGCGTCGCGGACAGCTCGGCTCGGGGTCCTCCCGCTCGGCACCTTCAACCACTTCGCGCGCGGCATGGGGCTGCCGCTCGACACGGAGGCGGCCGTGGCGACGATCGCCCGCGGCACCACGCGACGCATCCGCCCCGGGCAGGTCAACGGACGGACGTTCCTGAACAACATGAGCCTCGGCCTTTACCCGGAGATCCTCGCGCGGCGCGAAGGCCTTTACGCAGCTCTGGGGCGCTCGCGCGCGGCGGCCTATCTGTCGGTCGCCCGCGCGCTCGCGCAGCGGCAGCGGCCGATGCACCTCTCGGTCGGTCTCGACGGGCGGGCGCGCCGCCTCCGGACGCCGCTCCTCTTCGTCGCGGCCTCGGCGCATCAGCTCGAGACGCGCGACCTCGACGGGGCGTCGGCCGTGCGCGCCGGCGCCTTCGCCGTTTTCGCCGCGCGCGGCCACAGGCGACGCGACCTCGCCCGCACGGCGTTTCACCTCGCGCTCGGCGCCGCCCGGCCGGGCCGGGACTTCGCGCTCTCCACCGCGCGCCGGATCACGGTCGCCACCGGGCGCCGGCGAACCCTCGTCGCGCGCGACGGCGAACGCGAGTGGATGCGCACGCCGCTCCGGATCGGGCCGGCGCAGCGCGCTCTCGATGTCATCGTGCCCGGGATGCAAGGATGACGCGTCTCGTTCACCTGTCCGACCTGCACTTCGGCACCGAGGCGCCGGAGCTGCTCGCGCCGCTTCGCGAGGCCGTCGCGGCGGCGCGTCCGGCCCTGGTCGTCGTGTCGGGCGACCTCACGCAACGCGCGCGGCGCGCGCAGTTCCGCGCCGCGGCGGCCTTTCTCGCCACCCTGCCCGCGCCATGGCGGGCTGTTCCGGGCAACCACGACATCCCGTTTCACCGGCCCGCGCTGCGCCTGCTGCAGCCCTTTGCGCGATACCGTGACGCCATCGCGGCCGAGACGGCGCCCGGCTGGGGAGACGCGGCGCTCTGCGTTCAGGGGCTCAACACCGCCGACCACCTCGCATGGCAGCGCGGGCGCGTGCGCAGCGCGGACGTGCAGCGCGTCTGTCGCGCCTTTGCCGCCTCGAACCGCGTGAACGTCGCCTTCGCGCATCATCCGTTCGAGCGCGTGGCGGGCAGCGGCAAGGCATCGACGCGGCATGCCGTGCGCGCACTCGATACGCTGGCGGCCTGCGGCACGCATGTCCTTCTGTCGGGGCACCTGCACCGCTGGCGGACCGCGCCCTTCGTCGAGCGCAGCGGCGGGCGCCGGATCCTGCAGGTCCACGTGGGCACCGGGCTGTCGCGCCGCCACCGCGGAGAAGGCAACGACTTCGCCATCCTCGATCTCGGGCCGGACCGTGCCGCGGTCACGCGCATGGCCTACGAGGCGGGCGGTTTCCGCCCCGCGGGCGAGGTCGTCTACCGCCTCGGCCGCGAGGGGTGGCGGCGCCCCGGGGCGTGAGCGCCCTGCCCCGCTCAGCCGAGCCAGACGTCGAGGAAGAGCATCAGCACGAGCCCGACGGCGAGGCCGGCTGTCGCCTTCTTCTGGTGGCCGCTGCGATGGGTTTCGGGGATGATCTCGTGGCTGATGACATAGAGCATGGCGCCGGCAGCGAAGGCCAGGCCCCAGGGCAGCAGCGGCTCGGAGACCGCGATCACCCCGGCCCCGAGCACGCCGCCCAGCGGCTCCACCAGCCCGGTGAGCGCGGCAATGCCCCAGGCGCGCCGTTTCTCGTAGCCTTCGCCCAGCAGCGCGACGGCCACCGCGAGCCCCTCGGGCGCGTTCTGAAGCCCGATCCCGAGGGCGAGCGGCAGCCCCCCCGCGACGCCCCCGGCCGCGAACCCGACCCCGACGGCCAGTCCTTCGGGGAAATTGTGAATGGTGATCGCGATGATGAAAAGCCAGACGCGGCGCAGCGCCGCCCCCTCCGGCCCCTCGCGCCCCGAGCGGAAGTGCTCGTGCGGCAGGCGCTCGTTCATGAGCGCGATGACCCCCATGCCGAGGAGGATGGCGAGGCTCACGATGGCAGCCGGCCCGGCGTCGCCTTCGAAGTCCGGGGCGGCCGCCTCGAGCGCGGGGACGATCAGCGAGAAGAAGGAGGCCGCGAGCATCACGCCCGCGGCGAAGCCGAGCGACAGGTCCCGCATGCCCCGCGAGGGCACGCGCCCGGCGAGCACCGGCAGTGCGCCGACGGCGGTCATGGCCCCGGCGGCGAGGCTCCCGAGAAAGGCGAGAACAAGGGTCGGGAGCGGATCCATGGCGCACACCTCCGGTCCCGTCATAGCAGGCGCGCCGCGCGGCCGCGACATCGCGTGCGCGCTCCCGGCACTGCAGGCAGGGCGACGCACTGCCACAGGGGCACAGAGGCGATTCGCCCGGCGGCACAGCCGCACGACGTGATCAATGCCGCGACGCGGTCCGGATTGATGCAGGGCGGCGCACGCCTCATTCGGGCGACATCGTGCAGCCGCCGCACGACCGCCGCATT
>NZ_JAWLFS010000203.1:0-5506 GCF_041685465.1 Rhodosalinus sp.
GCGGCTGACGCCTGCCATGGAGCCCCCACCGCACCGGGGGATGCATTTGCATCATAGGCAGCCGCGGCGAAACATGCTCCCGTAAGTCCAAGAGCCCCGACAACGAGGGCCAACAGGGAGTAAGACCATGATTCCGAGACTGGCCGGCTGCACGGTCGCGGCGGCGCTTGCGCTGTCGACGGCTTCCTGGGCGCAGGACATCCGCATCGGCATCCCGACCGCGCAGTCGAGCGCGGCCGGCGTGGCCGACCATCAGGACTGGCTCAACGGCGCCATGATGGCGATCGAGGAGATCAACGCCGCGGGCGGCGTCGACGGGCGGATGCTTGCGGCGGAGGTCGTGGACATCGACCTGCTCTCGCCCGAAGGCACCGTCGGCGCCTTCCAGGCGCTCGACGCGCGCGAGGTGCACGCGATCGCCTCGGCCTTCGTGCTGATCCCGCAGCCCGCGATGGATGCTGCGGCCGCCTCCGGCGTTCCCTACATGCACGGCAACACGCAGATCTCCTCGACCCGGCTGGTGGAGGAGAACCCCGAACGCTACCGCAACATCTTCATGATCGACCCGGACGAGACCTTCTACGGTTCGGGCTTCATCCAGTATCTGGACCGCCTCGTGGAGACGGGGCAGTGGGAACCCGCCAACAACCGCGTGCACATCGTGCAGGAGCAGATCGCCTACACGCAGGTGATCAGCGAGGCGGCGCAGCGTGCCATCGCGGACTCCGGTGGCACCTGGGAATTGGCAAGGGTGACCGACATCCAGTTTCCGGTGCAGGACTGGACCCCCGTCATCAACGCGCTGAAGGCGGAAGGGGCCGGCGTCATCTTCGTCAGCCACTGGGTCGCGGCCGAGCTCGCCGCCTTCGCGCAGCAATTCGCCTTCGACCCGACGCCCGACAGCCTCGTCTACCTGCAGTACGGGCCGAGCCAGCCTGAATTCCTGGATCTCGCGCGCGGCGCGGGCGAGGACATGATCTGGGGAACGGTGCTCGGAACGCCGCGCACGGAGGAGGGCCGCGCCTTCCGAGAGGCTTACATGGCCGAGCACGGCGACAACATGGGCGAGGTCTACACCGCGTCCGCCTACGACACGGTCATGATGCTGGCCGAGGTCTGGAAATCCACGCCGCCCGAAGAGTTCGACGCCGTTGGCGACGCCATCCGCGCGCTCCGCTACGAGGGGATCTCGGGCACCTACACCTTCGACCGGCCGCAGCAACGCCCGCTCAGCTACCCGTGGGAGACGGACGAACTCTCCGAAGGGATGCCGCATCTGGTCTATCAGGTGCAGGACAACACCCACACGATCATCCTGCCCGAGTCGCTGGCGGAGTCGAGCTACCAGACGCCGCACTGGGCAGAGTGATCGCCGTCCGAGCCGAAAAGGCGGCGCATCCGTGGGCGCGCCGCTCTCCCTCCCCTGCCCGGAAAGCATGCCATGACCTCCGCTTCCGCCATATTCGCCTGCAGCGGCGTGGCGCTGAGCCTCGGCGGCCGGCAGATCCTGCGCGAGGTGGATCTGCACGTGGCCCGCGGCGAGGTGCTGGGCCTGATCGGGCCGAACGGCGCCGGCAAGACGAGCCTGTTCGAGGTTCTCTCCGGCCGCTATCGGCCCGAGGCGGGACGTGTCGTGATGGACGGCGAGGACATCACGGGCACCGACATCGTCCGCCGCGCGCGGCTGGGCCTCGCCCGCACCTACCAGAGCCCTGTCGTGCCCGCCGCGCTCACCGTGGCCGAAACCTTCCGCGCCGCGCGCCTGTCGCACCGGCCCTTCCAGTCGCGTCACCGCGCGGAATGGGCCGCACGGCTCGTCAATCTGACCGTGCCCTGGACCCGGCCGGCCGGCAGCCTCGACACCTTCGACCGGCGCAAGCTCCTGCTCGCCTGCCTGCTGATGCGGCGGCCCAAGGTCCTGCTGATGGACGAGCCTGCATCGGGGCTCATCAATACCGAGATCGACGAGCTGGACCTCATGCTGCGGATGCTGGTGGACGAATACCACCTCGGCGTCGTGGTGATCGAGCACCGGCTCGAGCTGCTGGAGGCGCTGGCCGACCGCGTCACGGTGCTCAACCTGGGCGAGGTGATCGCCGAGGGCGCGCCGGGGACCGTCTTCGAGGACCCCGCCGTGCGAGCGGCCTATTTCGAGGGCGCGGCGTGAGCGCGCTTCTGGACATCCGCGATCTCTCGGCAGGCTACGGCTCGCTCCGCGTGCTGCACGAGATCAACATGACCGTGGCGCGCGGCGAACGGCTCGCCATCGTCGGGCTGAACGGGCACGGCAAGACGACGCTCTTCCGGGCGATCACGCATCTGGTCGGCTGGCAGCGCGGCTCGATCCGGCTCGACGGGGTCGAGATCGGCGGCGCGCGCTCGCTCGGCGAGGGGCGGCGCACGCCGGGGATCGTGCGGCTCGGCGTGGCGATGACGCCGCAGGGCGACGCGATCTTTCCCGGTCTCACCGTGCGCCAGCACCTCGACTGCGGGGCGTGGTCGCGCCGCGCCTGGCGCGAGCGCGCGCGGCGCCGCGAGTTGATCTTCGAGCTCTTCCCGCCCCTGCGGAAGCTGGAGACCACGACCGTCGGCACGCTGTCGGGCGGCGAGCGGCGGATGGTCAGCGTGGGCCGCGCGCTGATGACGGAGGCGCGGCTCTACCTCGTCGACGAGCCGAGCCTCGGGCTTGCCCCCTCGATCAGCCAGCGCGTCGTCGCCGCCCTGCGCGAGATCGACGTGGCCGACGGCGCGATGATCGTGGCCGAGCAGAACGTGAGCCTCCTCGACGGCGAGGTGGACCGCATGATCGGAATGCACGCCGGGCGCCTGCGCGGCGACGTCGGCCACGTGGAGCTCGGCTGATGGACGCGACGCTGATCGTCTACGCGCTGAACCTGTCCGCGATCTACGCGCTGCTCGCGATGGGGATCTCGCTCGTGTGGTCCTCGATCGGGATGCTCAACATGGCGCATGGCGCGACCTTCGCGGTCTCGGGCTACGGCGCGCTGGTGCTGGGCGAGCTCGCACTGCCGGCGGTGGACGCGCTGTTCGGGGGCTGGACGATCCTGCCGCTTCTGCGCATGGCGGTGCTGCTCGCCTCGGGGGTGGGCGTCGGCGCGCTCTTCGGCGGGGTGATCTACCTGATCGCCTTCCTGCCGATCCACGACAAGGCGAATTTCCCGGTCCGCGGGCTGATCGTGACGCTGGCGATCAACCTCGCCACGGTGCAGGCGCTGCTGTGGTGGTTCGGACCGCGCCAGCAGGCGCTGCCCAACGTCTTCGGGTTCGGGCGGCTTGAGCTCCTGGGCGTGCCGGTGCGCTACGATCAGGCGGTGACGATCGGGGCGACGGCGCTCCTGCTTGCCGCGGTGCTCGGCTGGCTGCGGCTGAGCCGCAAGGGGCTCGAGATCCGCGCCATGATGCAGAACCCGGAAGGCGCGGCGCTCTCCGGGATCTCGGTGCGGCGCACGGCACTACCGGTCATGGCGGTGACCGGCGCCATGGCCGGCGCGGCGGCGGTGCTGCTGTCGCAGACCGTCTTCGTGAGCCCGGACGCCGGCGCGATGCCGCTCATCAAGGGCATGATCATCGCCCTTCTGGGCGGCCTCGGCTCGGTGCCCGGCGCGGCGATCGCCGCGCTGCTGATCGGCGTGCTGGAAGCCGCGACCGGGGCCATTCCCTTCCTCGGGCAGCGCATGGTGCTGCTCGTGCAGTTCGGCTTCATCATCGCCGTGCTCGTGGTGCGCCCGCGCGGCATCGGCGGCCTGCTCGACGAGACGCGCAAATGAGCGACCCGATCGCGCCAGTCCTTCACCGCGTCGGCAACCGGCGCCACGAATACGTCCTCGCGCCCGAAGGCGCGCGCGACTGGCGGCGCGGCCGCGTGCCGGGCCTGCGCCGACACTGGCTCAAGTGGCGCGGCCGCTACAACCCGCGCACGCTCGAACGCGAGCGCCGCCTGGACGACAAGCGCCCGCTGTGGTGGGTGATCGGGCTGGGCGCGCTGGCCGTGGCCGCGCCCCTCCTGCCCGATCAGCTCCTGCAGGTGGCGGTGGTCTTCTGCGTCTTCGCCGCGATCAACGTGATCTGGACGCTGATCATCGGCGCGGCGGGAATCCTCTCGCTGGCCACCATGGCGGTGGTGGGGCTGGCCGCCTACGCCGCGGCCGCCGCCAACGTCTTTCTCGGTGTGCCATGGCCGGCGATGTTCCCGATCGGGATCGCGGTGGGCCTCCTCGCCGGCGGCCTCCTCGCGTTGCCATCGACCCGGATCGACGGGCTCTATTACGCGCTTCTGACGATCGGCGTGGCCGAGATCTGCCGCGTCTCGATCAGCCAGATCCGGGCGCTCGCGCCCACCAACGGCTCGATCAACAACGTCGGCAGCTTCATCCCGCAGGAGTGGTATCTGCAGCGGCCCGGCCTGCTGCTCGGCTTCGCCTCGGCCTTTCTGATGCTGCTGGCCGCACTGCTGCTGTTCCGCGTGATCAACTCAGAACGTCTCGGCCTGCAACTCCAGGCCGCGCGCGAGGACGAGGAGTTCTCGGAGGCGGTCGGCATCGACTACCGGCGCGCGCGGCTGCACGTCTTCCTGATCTCCTCGGCCGCTCTCGGCTTCGTCGGCGCCTACTACGCGATGCTCTACCAGTCGATTTCGCTCAACGTTTTCTCGCTGAACCAGCTTCTGCTGATGTTCGCGATGATCGTGATCGGCGGCATCGGCCGGGCCGAGGGGGCCGTGATCGGCACCGCGATCGTGGTGGTCATCGACCGCGCGCTGATCGATCTCGGCCCGCTGCGGATCATCCTGATCGCCGCCGTGGTGATCGCGGTAACGCTGACCACGCATCGTGGCCTCGCCGACGCACGCGCGCAGTTCCGCGGCTGGCGCGACCGCATCCGGAGCGAGCGCCGCGCCGCCCGCACCCGCAAGGGAGGAGAGTTCATGCCCGAGGAAGCGACCGGGATCGCCGACAAGCAGCGCATCGCCTACCGCCGCTTCGACGCGCGGCTGCGCGCGCGGCTCAAGGCGCTGATCACGCCCGAGCTGATCGAGGAGCACCGCCGCGCGCCGCTGGGGCCGCATTCCGACGGTCTGGCGCGGGTGCTCAACTATTTCCGCCGCGGCGAGATGCCGGACAAATACGCCATCCTGCAGGACGGCCCGCCGGAGGCGTGGCGCTACACGGTCATGGCCCTTTCCGGTGTGCCGGGCCATCCGCCGCGCGTCGTGGACGACCGGGTCTATTCCACGCGGGACGAAGCGTATCACGCCGTCTTCCTGCTGCGCGTCAACGATCTTCTGGAAAGCTGAGGGCGCGATGGCCAAGCACCGACTTTACGGATACTGCGCGCCGTGGTCCGTCCGTCCGGGCGACGAGATGCGCTTCATGATCTCTGCCGAGGGCGTGACCGAGGCGCAGGCGACCCTCGTCCGCCTCCTGCACGGCGACGAGAACCCGGAGGGGCCGGGCTTCGTCGAAGAGGAGGTGCCCGGCGCCGTCCC